>CAKUPI010000048.1 GCA_934675045.1 uncultured Eubacteriales bacterium | reverse complement strand
CGGCGCCATGGCCGCCTTTTTTGACGTCAGCATGGACGAGTTGCTGGGCCAAAGCCTGCCGGATGCCTGCCGCCCCGCCGCGGACGGCGCCGTGCCGCTGGTGGGGCGCATCGCCTGCGGCACCCCTGTCTGGGCCGAGCAGAACATCGAGGAATACCTGCCGCTCCCCGCCCGCTGCCGGGCCGATTTTGCCCTGCGCTGCCAGGGGGACAGCATGACGGGCGCCCGTATTTTTGACGGCGACATCGTATATGTCCGCCGCCAGCCCGACGTCGACAACGGCGAAATCGCCGCCGTGCTCATCGACGGCGAGGCGACGCTGAAAAAGGTCTTCCGCACGCCGGACAGGCTGGTGCTGCGCGCTGAAAACCCCCGATATCCCGACCGGGTTTTTGTCGGCGACGAGATGGACAGAGTCTCCATCCTTGGCAAGGCCGTCGCCTTTACATCCCTTGTGCAGCATGAGATTGACCGCGCCGACGGCGAGTGGCGCCGTTATGTCGGGCAGCCTGTCGCGGCCCGCGGCGGCGGTGTCCGCCCCATGACGGAGGCGCAGGCCAAAATGGCCTGGAAGTACGAGCAGAGCCAAAAGAAGTCCGGCAAATAACCGCCCGAAAACAGCATCCGCAGGTCCCTGACAGCAGGGGCCTGCGGATTTTTTCTGCCGGGCGCCGGGTTACACAATGCCCATTCCGTATTCAACGGCCAGAGCGACGGCAACGACCAGCGCCGAAATGATAAAGCCGTGCAGCATGGGCGCCCAGCCGGATTTTCGCATGTCCCGAAAGCTGGTTCCCAGCCCGATGGCGGCCAGCGCGGCCACCATCAAAAACTTGCTGATCTCTTTGGCCGCCGCCGACAGGCCGGCGGGGATCAGGCCGGTGCTGTTCACAACGGCCAGACAGACAAGGCCTGCGATAAACCAGGGAAAGAGCGAGCGGATGCGCACGCCGCCGTCCGGCGCGCCGCCCGACAGGGACTCTTTGCGGCGCAGGCGGGCCTGAACGACGGAAAAGACCAGCACTGTGGGGATGATGGCCAGCGTGCGGGTCAGCTTGACCATGGTGGCAAAGTCCCCCGCCGCCTCCGAAAAGGCGTACCCCGCGGCCACCACGCTCGAGGTGTCGTTGACGGCCGTTCCCGCCCACAGGCCGTAGGCGGTATCGCTCAGCCCCATCGCATGTCCCATGACCGGAAAGAGCAGGATCATGGCCATGTCAAACAAAAAGGTGGCCGACATGGCATAGGCGACGTCGCTGTCGTCGGCGTCGATGACCGACGAGAT
Source organism: uncultured Eubacteriales bacterium (assembly GCA_934675045.1). Taxonomy (GTDB): domain Bacteria; phylum Bacillota; class Clostridia; order Oscillospirales; family Butyricicoccaceae; genus Ventrousia. The sequence continues at coordinate 9,239 of CAKUPI010000048.1, read as the reverse complement.
GGCGGCAATGGCCGAGCCGCCGCAAATGCCCGTTCCCGCCGAAATCAGGTTGGAAAGCTTCCAGTTGAGGCCCAGCAGGCGTCCGACCACATATCCGCCGCCGAAGCAGGTCAGCAGGGTAAAGACCATCACCGTCAGCGACAGCCGTCCCACATGCAAAACGGTGCCGATGCTCAGCGAAGCGCCCAGCAGGACAATGGCAATCCGCAGCACTTTTTTGGCTGTGAAACGAATCCCCGGCTGCAAAAGGGCGTTTTTCCCCAGCCGGCCGTTTAAAAGCATTCCGATGAACAGCGCGATGACCGACGCGCCGATCAGGTGTATGGGCAAAAGCCCCTCTATGATTTTCGCCGCGGCGGCGATCAGCAGAGCGGCGCCGAAGCCGGGCAGCCGCCGGGCGGCATTTGAAAGTTGCTGCGGTACATGCATGGTGTTTTTTCCCTCCGTGTTTTTTTCCGCCCTTGATCATACACGCAGTTCGTGATAATATCAAATGATTAAATATTATAAATTGATAATTTTATTTTATCGGAGGCGCCATGCTTGATTACAGAATCCACACCTTTCTCACCCTGTACCGCGAAATGAACTACCGGCGGACCGCCGAGCTTTTGAACATGACGCAGCCCGGCGTCACGCAGCACATCCATTTTCTTGAAAAGGCGTACAGCACCCGGCTGTTTCGGTATGACGGAAAAACGCTGTCCAGAACCCGCGCCGCCGACCTGCTCAAGCAGAGCGTCGAGCGCATCATGGCCGAGGAGACGGCGCTGCAAAAGGCGCTTGCACCCTCTGCCGAACTTTTTTTGCGTGTGGGTGCGACCAAAACCATCGGCGAGTTTGTCATTCTCCCCACCGCGGCGCGCTTTGCCGCCCCGCCTGACCACCGTCTCGAGCTGGTCATCGACAACACCGAGGCCCTTTTGGCCATGCTGGACGAGCGGCTGCTCGACTTTGCGCTGGTCGAGGGCGCCTTTGACAAGGCGCGGTTTGAGCATCATCTTTTCAAAAAGGAGCATTTTGTGGGCGTCTGCGAAAAGCGGCATCCCTTTACGGGCCGGCGCGTCTCCTTCGGCGAGCTTTTTTCCCAGACGCTGATCGTGCGCGAGCAGGGCTCGGGCACGCGGGACATCATGGAGCAGCTGCTGAAAGAGCGCGGCTATTCCGCCGCCAGCTTCAAAAGGGTCATCACGGTCAACAGCTTTGCCGCCATCCGGCATTTCGTGGCGCAGGGTTTGGGAATCACCTTTGCCTACCGCCCCATCGTCGACGCCGACTGCCGGCTGGCCGCCTTTGATCTGGAGGACGTCACCGTGGTGCGGGAGTTTAACTATGTGTATCACAACCGGAATATCGCCCGCCAGCAAATCCGGCAGTTTGAGCAGGGGGCGGGGGCGGGAGAGCCGTCGGACTCCTGAAGCGAAGCCGCGGAAAAGGGGGCGAGCCTCGCCGGGGGCGCTGCCTGTTTTCATGCACGGGCGGTTCCGCCGCACAAAAAAGCGCAAAAAACCTGTGACCTGTCGGAAAATCGATCGAGTAGATAGATGAAGGGGCCTTATCCCCACGAGAGGAGGAACGGGAATGGAGGACAAGCGCATCGTGGATCTCTACTGGGCGCGCTCGGAGGCCGCCATTGAAGAAACCGCCAAAAAGTACGGAAGCTACTGCTACGCCATCGCCTACAACATTCTTTCCAACGCAGAGGACGCAAGCGAAAGCGTGAACGACACCTACCTTGACGCCTGGCGGAGTATGCCGCCGCACCGCCCGGCCGTTCTTTCGACCTTTCTGGGCAAAATCACCCGCAGAATCTCCATTGACCGGTGGCGGGGGCGCACCGCGGGCAAGCGCGGCGGCGGCGAGATTGTGCTGGTGCTCGATGAGCTGGCGGACTGCGTTCCGTCCGGCCACAGCGTGGAGCGCGAGGTGGAGGCCGCGGCGCTCGAGGCGCTCATCAACGATTTTGTGATGGGCCTTCCGCTTACGGAGCGGCGCGTTTTCCTCTGCCGCTACTGGTATCTGGACCCGATTTCGGCCATTGCCGGGCAGTTCGGCTTTTCGCAGAGCAAGGTCAAAATGATGCTGCACAGGCAGCGGCAAAAGCTGCTGTCCATCTTGGAAAAGGAGGCGTTTTCGTCATGACAAACGAGAGGATTCTGGACGCCATCGGCGGAATCAGCGAAAGCGCCGTGCGGGACGCAAAGGCGTACAGGCGCCCCGGCTTCCGGCGCCGGCGCAGGTGGGCCGCCGCGGCGGCGTGTCTGTGCCTGGCGGCCGCAATCGCCATTCCCGTTTTGCACCACAAGGGCGGAACGGGCCGCGAGGACCCGCGTCACGACATTGCGGCCCTTGAGTTCAACGGAAAATACTACGAGGCCGTCAACCTCCCAAAGGTTTTGGAAAAGTACGGGCTTCCGCCCGAAATCACCGCCGATATGGCCGGTGCGCACCTTTCGTACCTGAAGTCTGACGGCGGCATTGGCTACCGGTGCACCGCCGGGCAGACCGACATTGCGCTGTACCAGTACGCGCCCGCCGCCTGCGACGGCGTGTATCTCCTGCGCGACGGCGAGACATGGTATGCCGCACTGTTTTGCAACTTTTACCGGTTTGACGGCAGCACAAACTGTCCGCTCACCGAGCTTTATCGCGTGTACGGCATCGAAAGCGCGGACGACATTGCCTCTGTTGCGGAAATGCAGCAGGGCAACGAGCAGGTAATCGGTTCACCCGTGACAAACCGGCGGGAAATCGCCGGGTTCTACGACATGACGGCGGCGCTCGAAAGCTATGGGAACGACGACTTTCAGGCGGAAGTGTTCGGCGGTATTCCCGAGGAAAAGCAGCAGGAAGCGCACAGCGCCTTTGCCGAGGACCGGAGGAACCTGCGCATTGAAACCAAAGACGGCCTGCGCTTCTTCCTCGCCTTTTATCCGGGCTATGACTGGATGGACGGCGGCGGAACCCTGTCCTATTTCAAAACGGACGGCCCGCTGCGCGATTGGCTGGCGCGAAACTTCGGTTAACCGGCTGAATCGCCCTTTCTGCGCGGGTTTCCGCACAAAAGCGGCGGCTTGAAAGATGCTTTCAGGCCGCCGCCTTTTTTTCACAAAGGCTTGCGCTAACGCTTTCCCGCGGCGTTCTTCTGTGGTATAATTTACAATATCGCGCCGCGAAAAGCGCCCGTGCAGGCGCGTTTTTTGCGGCCGGCAAAGTCAAAAATCCAACCATGGCCCACGAAGAGCCTTTTATGATGATACGCCTGCTCGGTGTTTTGAACGGGGAACAGCGCGCGCTGGCAGAGCGGATATTCCGCGAGCACCGCGCCCGTTTTCAGCGCATTTGGTTCAAAATCGTAAAATCCCAAGAAACCGCAGAGGATGTGGTATCCGCCGCATTTGTCAAAATCATGGCTGATCCGGTATTGCTTCCGCCTGTCCCCGGAGGAAGCGGAAATGTTTTTCCAGCTCGAAAACGCCAAGGGGCGCTTTCGCTTTTACAAAGAGCTGCTGTCCTTGAGCATGGGCGCCGGGGAAGACTGTATGATCTCCGATGCATCTTTCGAAAAAGCCTGGCAGATGGCCTTGCAAAGGGGTGTACCTCAATGACAAACAAGGAGGATTCTATTTATGAAAAAGTTTCTTTTAGGACTGGCTTTATTTCTTGGCGGTCAAATTGGACTTGCCGGATGGCTTATCGCAAGCACCTCAATTTTTCAACGAGGCGGGGTGTCCTCTATTATGAGCGCACTCCGTGCCGGATTAGGTGTTCCAATCGCTGTTTTCTATATTCTGATGTCCTTAGTTGGTCTTGTGCTTTCTATCTGTGAAATTTCAGCACAGCCCCCTAAAGACAAACAGGATGATGGAACTGAAGAGTAAAGGAGCCTCTTGATGAAAAGAAATATTACCTCTATAATCATGGTTGTACTCTCCCTGTTGGCAATGATTTTCTGCGTTCTCTGGCAGCATACGGTACATAATCAATCCGGCTTTACTGCCTTTGCGCAGGCCGAAGCAACTAAAGCATATACCTGTTTCTCGGCCTATCAGGAGCGCGGGGAGGACGGCGACTACTGGCAGGGCGTCGCTGCCTTTTATGCCTTTCAAGAGGCGTACGGCCTTTTGACGGAGGATACAGGCAAATCGGCAAACCGCGTTTTCTGCAACGAGGTCTATGGCAGCTTGGTCCTGTACCCGGAGCGGTCGCAGGCGCACATTTCCGATATCGTCTGCGTTATGAAAATCCTCTCTGAAAATGTCATGGACGAAAACGGCTATGTACGAATGTCAGAACTTCGCAATACGCTGAACCCCTGACCGGGCCGTTGGAACGGTAAAAAACTGACAAGGAGCGTGCCGCTATGTTTGACGTTTGGATGGGCGATATCGAGCTTACCACCGCGGCTTTGATTTTTTCCGTCGCCGTGCTTTTCCCCGCCCAGCTTTTGCTTTGCTTCAAAGTCAGGAGCAAAGTCATTCGCCTGCTGCCCGTGATGGTGCTTGCCGTCCCCGCATCGGTCTTTTGCTGCAGCGCTGTCCTAAGGCCCGGGCAGGATGGTCTCGGGTATACCTTCCTCGCCGTTTTTTCGGGGTTTATGCTTTTGATGTGCGGCTTGGGCTGGGGTATTTGGGCAATTGCGCAGGCTGTCAAAGGCAAAAACGACCTATAAGGAGGTGTCAAGCGGAATCACACCATCCGGCGCGCTGTCACCGCCGTTGCGGTTGCGGCTGCCGTCTATCTGCTTTCCGGGCCGATCATCGGGTACACGGGCTACGACATGTACCTCAGGGCAATCGAATGGCTGTCCGCGGTTATCGCCGGCGGGTGCTGCTAAATCGGCAGCCGCGAGTCAAAGCACTGTGAAAACCGTCACGATTAGAACACAAAAAAAGGAGAGAATCTCATGTACATCACAACGATTGCAGCTGCGCTGGCCGCGTGGCTTGCGGGTCTGTTTCTGGACGCGAACATCCATTTTGGCGATCCGCAGGGCTTTTTGTGCCTTCGGGTGCTGTTTCCCGTCCTGGCCGTGGGGCTTTGCCTGCTGCGGGCCGTTCAGGAAAGTAAGCGCGGCGGGAACAAATAAAAACATCATTGAATACCCTGACGGGTCAGCGGTTCGATATAACTGTGTACTGAACAAATAGACAAATTCCGCTTTATCAACCAAACAAACCCTCAAAACGCAAGCGGCGGGACGGGCTTTACGGTCTCGCGAGTGCGCAGGCTGCGCGCTGCGGTTTTCCTCCCGCAGGATGCGCCGGTGCGCCTTCATGCGAAAGCGGAAGCCGACGAAGCAGACCCGATCGTTGGCCCAAAGACGGCGGAATGTCCTTGCGGCCATTGGAGCGGTTTTGCCCGGGCTTGCCGGCGCTATGCCGCACGGAACCCGCCGTGCGGCGGCGCAGCTCCCCGTCTTTCGGACGGCTCTGCGTCCACAGCGCCGCGTTTTTCTGCTATAATAACCTTGTCGCCGGCGCCGGAACCGGGCGGACACGGCGGCCGATATGCCGCAGGCGGAAAGGAATGTGTGCTATGCCGCGCTCTTTTAATCAAAAGCTGAAGCCCTTTTATGTGATGAATTACCTGCTGGAAAACACCGACGAAGGACATGCCGCGACGGTGAGCCAGATCATTGCGCATTTGCAGGCGCAGGGGATCGCCGCCGAGCGCAAGAGCATTTACAGCGATATTGAAGCGCTTCAGGTGCTCGGCGTCGATATTGAACGCACCGGCAGCGGAAACAATATCGGCTACTATGTCGCCAGCAGGGCCTTCGAGCTGCCGGAGCTGAAGCTGCTGGTGGACAGCGTTCAGTCGTCCAAGTTCATCACGCACAAAAAAACCGCGTCGCTCATTAAAAAAATCGAAAAGCTGGCCAGCGTCCACGAGGCGCAGCTGCTCAACCGGCAGGTTTTTGTGAAAAACCGGATCAAAACCATGAACGAGTCCATCTACTACAATGTCGATGAAATCCACAATGGCATTTCGAAAAACCGGCGGATACGGTTCCGCTATTTTGAAGAAACGGTGTCGGGCGGGCGCCATTACCGGCATGGCGGCGCCTATTATACAGCCAGTCCCTTTGCCCTGACCTGGGACGATGAAAACTATTACATGGTGGCCTACGACTCCGACGCCCGGATGATCAAGCACTACCGCGTTGACAAAATGGAGAAAATCGCGGCAACGGACGAGCCGCGCGACGGGCTGGAGGCCTACAACGCCCTTGACATGGCGGTGTACGCCAGGAAAACCTTCGGCATGTTCACCGGGCAGGAGGTCAATGTCGCCATGCGGTTTGAAAACCACCTGATCGGCGCCGTTCGCGATAGGCTGGGCCGCGACGCCTTTGTCACAGCGGACGGGCCGGACCATTTTACCGTGCGAGCCGATGTGGTGGTCAGCCCCCAGTTTTTCGCGTGGATGTGCGGCTTCGGCCCGCAGGCGGTCATCACCGGACCGGACGAGGTGGTCGGGCAGATGCGGGCGCATGTGGAGTCCATCGCCGCGCAGTACAAATAAAAAAGGCTCTTCGGCGGAAGTGCCTTTTTCCTGCTGGGAGGTTTATGGGACAGCGCCCCCTGTAAAATGGGGATTGTAGAGAACAATGCCCATGGAAAAGGAGGCTGCCCCATGTTCAAAATCGGTTTTACAAACTCCGCCGATGCGTATCCGCAGGCCGCGGCTTCGGAGTGCTCCGTCATCCCCGCGGCATCGCCGAGAAAGTCGGTCGTTCGCGTCTATTTCCCGGACAGGAACATGAACCTTCCCTATTACAACGACGCCTTTGACCTCAGGCGCGGGGACCTCGTTTTTGTCGACGGCAAGCTGGCGGGGCTGCGCGGCCGCGTAGTCGACGTCTCTTACACCTTCAAAATCAAGCTTTCGGATTACAAGCGCGTCATCGCCGTGGCCGACACGGCGGTTCGTGGCGAGTTTTTCTTCGCCGGGTCGCATTTTGTCACCTTCGATCGCAGCGCCCTCCCGTACGAAAAGGTCATTTCCTGGTTCAAGGCTCCCGCGGGCGAGGACGAGGTGTTTGCCTCCGGCGATGACGGCAGCGGCTTTCCTCTCCACGATTTAACCGCCATGCCGATCGGCCGGGCCGCCGCGGAGCGCGGTCACGCGTATTACATGGAAAACCGGGTGCGTTACCTTTCGCTGGACGAGACCCGCGTGCAGGCCGTCGTCGAGGGGACGCAGCCCTATGAGGTGGAGTGCGACTATGTCAACGGCGAAATCCGGAATCTGGTCTGCGACTGCTTTTGCAGCGATGCGTGCAAGCATATGTTTGCCGCCGTATTACAGCTGCGGGAAACGCTCGATCGCATAGAACAGCAGTACCCGGAGCGTTTTGCCGAGACGCGGTATTTTGCCTCTGTCTGCAAGGCGACGCTTCTGGACTTTGCGGTGGAGGGCAGGGAAACCGGCCGCGTGGTGTTCTGACCGGCAGGCAGGCCGCTGCTTGAGAAGAAGCCTTCTTTCTGAAAAACATTTCCGATAATAGCTGTAAAGCGAAAAAATCGGCAAAGCCGGAGCTTAGGCTGCTGTCAAACAGCCTGAGCTCCGGCTTGTCTTTTCCGTCAAACGGCTTATGCCTGCCCGCACAGGCGCGGGTTTTGTCCCAAAATCCTACCGGACAGCGAGGTTCGCACGGTAGAGGAAGGTGATGATCTGGGCGCGCGTACAGCCGCTGTCGGGGTCAAACAGACCGCTGCCGGCACCGGTGGTAACGCCCTTTTCCCCGGCCCACACCACGGCGCCGGCATAGTAGGCGCCGGGTGCCACATCACGGAACACGGCGCTGCCGCTCACCGCGGGGCTGCCGGAGGCGCGGTACAGGAAGGTCACCGCCTGCGCTCTTGTGCAGGCATCGTCAGGGCTGAATGTCGTGTCGCTCGTGCCCTTGGTGACGCCGGTTTCCATGGCCCATGCTGCCGCCTTGGCGTAATAAGCGCCGGCAGGCACATCTGCAAAGCTGCTCTGCGATTTGGGCTCCGGAGCGCCGGCAGTCCGCCACAGGAGGGTGACGATCTGGGCGCGGGTGCAAAGCCGGTCGGGTGCAAACCGATTGTCTCCCACGCCGCCGGTGACGCCTTTCTCCGCAGCCCACCTGACTGCCTCATAATAGTAGGCGTCGTTGGGCACGTCATAGAAGAAGTTCAAAACGGCGTTGTCCTCCATGAAGCTCGCCTTGATGTCTGCTCGGCCGGCGGGCATGACAAAGGTGTATTGTCCGCCGCCCTTATCGGTAAGCTCCAATGCTCTGCCGCTTCCGTCTGCGGCGATCAGCGTCTCCAGCACATAGCCGCCGTCCGGCTTGACGGTGACGGTCACGATCTCGCCGTACGCAGCGTAGCGCCGGTCCACCGTCACCGTGCCGTGCTCGGTATCGGCCACATGGACGGCGTATTCGGAGGCTCCGGAGGCGGAGCTGGGCCGGTTCCGGGCGGTGACGGTGATTTCTCCGCTCCCGGCCGCACCCGCGTAGTTTCCGGTGCCGCTGAAGCTATAACCGATGGTTAGAGTTTCCCCGGCCTTGAGCGCCTTCAGGGCATCGCCAATCTCCGCCACAGTCTTAGGTTCGCTGCCCACCGTATAGACCACATGGCCAGTGGCGTCCTCGGTCTTTCCGTTCACCGCTGCGCCGGCGAAGTGCGGTGCTTCAAAGCCGCTCTCGCCTACATAAAGGGTCTGCTCCTTATCGGTCATATCTTTGACGGCGGTGCAGGGCGTGATATTTGCCCGCAAATCGGTCAGTTCGGGCTGCGTGAGGGCATATTTTCCGGCATCTGCCCCCTTCAGCCCGATCTCGCCCGTGACCGCAACCGGCTTGCCGTCTCCGACGTTCCCGTCGGAAAAGGCCGCTGCCGCTCCGGTCAGATCAAGCTGCACATCGTCGCCCTCCGCCGCTTTTACCCACACCAGATCGTAGGTTTTCTGCCCGCCGGTGTCTTCCAGCGACCGCTGCGGGATGAACGCGCTGTTCGCGCTGATCCATTCCTCTAAGCGCGTCTTATCGAGAAAGCCGCTCGTCGCGTAGGTGTAGTTCTGCACGGAGCAAAGACCGGAAATTTTAAGCCGGTACATATTGCCCGCGGAAACCGCGCGCCCGTCCGCCCCCTCCTGATACTCGCCCGAGAGGTTCGAGTAGTCGAAGGTCAGCTTGATCGTCGAATGAAGAAGATCGACCTTCGGCGTGCCGTCGGCATTCAGCGCGAACTCCCAGTCCT
>CAKUPI010000047.1 GCA_934675045.1 uncultured Eubacteriales bacterium | reverse complement strand
GTGTCGGAGGCCGCCAGCGCGTTGAGGGTCAGAAGGCCCAGCGAGGGGGGGCAGTCGATAAAGATAAAATCGTATTGGGCGCGCAGGGGCTGCAAAACCTCGCGCAGCGCCAGCTGACGGCCGTCGGCGGAGGCCAGCTCCTGCTCGATGGCGGCCAGATTGATGTCGGCGGGCAGCAGATCGCACCAGCGTGTGTGGCACAGCGCCTGCTGCACGGTGCACAGCCCGGTCAGGGCGCCGTAAATCCCCTTGCCGCCGGCCGAAACGCCCAGCCCGGAGCTGGCGTTGCCCTGCGGATCGAAATCGCACAGCAAAACCTTCTGCCCCCGCGCGGCGACGCCGCAGGCGAGGTTGACCGCCGTGGTCGTCTTGCCGACGCCGCCTTTTTGATTGGAAAGAGCCACAATTTTACCCATGGACAATTACCTCGAAGTGGAAAGTCGGGTTGAAAGCGCAAACCCTTGTGTTTCTCATTATAACACCGCTCGAAAGGGGTGTAAAGGACAAAAGCCGCCAGCCCGCCAAAACGAGCGGCGGACTGACGGCAGAGAGGGGGCGGCGGAAAGAGGGAAAAGGGGGGAGAGAGGGGGGCTTGCAGCCCGGAAAAGGGGCTGTTTCACGTGAAACAGTCAACAGCTTTACACCGCTGAAAGCCAGTAATATCAAGGGGTTTGGGCCTTCGGCCCCGTCAGGGGGCAGGGGCGGGCCGGGGGATGCGAATGGTGAGCACCAGTCCCTCGGGGCCTTCCTCACGGTCGACTTTTGCGCCGACGCCGGCCGACTGCATGGTGCTGACGGCCCGGTTGAGGGTGTTGAGAAAGAGCCGGACGTCGTAGGCCATGACGACGCGGCGTCCGGCGGGGCGGGCTTTTTTGCCCGACAGCAGGCGGTCGATGTAGGCCTCGGCCTGTTCGACGTTGCAGCGGCGGCGGGCGATTTCGGCGGCGGCGCGGCGCTGCGTTTCGGGGTCGTCGATGCGCAGCAGGGCGCGGGCGTGCCGCTCGGTCAGACGGTGCTCGCGCACAAGGGCGACGGTTTCGGGCGACAGCTTCAAAAGGCGCAGCTTGTTGGCGACGGCGGACTGCGTTTTGCCGATTTTGTCGGCGGCCTGCTGTTGGGTCATGCCGTAAAAGGCGGTCAGGCGCTGAAGGCCGAGCGCCTCTTCGAAGCAGTCCAGATCGCGGCGCTGGAGGTTCTCGACCAGCGCCATGAGCGAGCTGTCCTCCTCGGCGGCGGCGACGATATAGCAGGGGACGGCCTCAAGCCCGGCCATGACGGCGGCGCGCAGCCGGCGTTCGCCGGCGATGAGCTCAAAGCCGCCGTTGACGCGGCGCACCGTCAGCGGAGTGATGACGCCGTAGCGGCGGATGCTGTCGCAAAGCTCCGAAAGACCCTGCGGGTCGAAGATGCGGCGGGGCTGGTTGGGGTTTTTCGTCAGGCTGCCGACAGAAATCCAGCGAAACTCCCGGTTTTTTGAAGCGGGCATGAACAGATTGAGTGCCATGCTGCGGACCCCCTTGTGGTGGTATTTGTCCCTGTGGACAAGCTTATCATAGCACCGCCGCCGTGGCGAATTGTGGAGAATAAGGATGGGAAATAAGAAAAAAATGGAAATTGCAACCGGGCGCTTACGAAGGCTTGCGCGAGCGGAAGAGCAGGGCGGGCAGCGGGGGAGGCCGCGCCGCGGCGGGCGGGCGCGCTTACGAGGGCTCGCGCGAGCGGAAGAGCAGGGAAAAGAGCAGAGAAAAGCCGACGGCGGCGGCGATTCCGCCCGCCGCGGCAGACAGTCCGCCGGTAAAGGCGCCCGTCCAGCCGTACTGCAAAACGGCCTCCTCCACCCCTTTGGCCATCGAATAGCCGAAGCCGAGCAGGGGCACCGTGGCGCCCGCGCCGCCGAAGGCGACGACGGGCTGGTAGAGTCCGAGGGCGGTCAGCGCGACGCCGAGCACGACGTAGGCGCTGAGGATGCGCGCCGGGGTCAGGCGGGTGCGGTCGATGAGAAGCTGGCTGAGGGCGCAGATGACGCCGCCCACCAGAAAGGCCTTGAGATAGTCCATGGCTTAACCCTCCGATTCCAGACAGACGAGGTGGCAGATACCGGGAATGGACTCGCCCTGCGCCGCCGTCAGGGGGGACAGCAGGGCGCCGGTGCCGCAGAAAAGGATTTTTTGAAAGCGCTTTGCCTCCAGCGCGGGCAGCAGGTAGCCGCCCAGCACGGCCGCCGAGCAGCCGCAGCCCGACGCACCGGCGTGGACGTCCTGCCCGCCGTGAAAGAGCATTAGGCCGCAGTCGTCGTAGACGGGGCGCAGATCCACGCCGTCGGCGTCGAAGAGATCGAGCACCAGCTGCTTGCCCACGCGGGACAAATCACCGGTGACGATGAGGTCGTAGTCGGCGGGGCGGTCGCCGGTGTCCTGAAAATAGGCGCGCAGCGTCTCGTAAGCGCTTTGGGCCATGGCCGCCCCCATGTTGTTGGCGTCGGTGACGCCGGGGTCGCAGATTTTGCCGATGTGGGCGCGGGTGATGCGCACGGCGCCCTTACAGCCGGACAGCAGGACGGCGCCGGCCGCCGTGGCGGTCCATTGCGCGGTCGGCGGACGCTGCCCGCCGTAGGCCAGCGGATAGCGGTACTGGCGCTCGGCCGAGCAGAAGTGGGAGGAGGCGGTGCACAAAACGTGCTCTTCGGTGCCCCCCGCGATCAGGCAGGCGCCCAGCAGCAGGCCCTCGGACAGGGTGGAGCAGGCGCCGTAGAGGCCGAGAAAGGGGATTTGGCTGTCGCGGAAGGCGAAGCTGGTGGAAACGCACTGGTTGAGCAGGTCGCCGCCCAGCGCGCACCCGACCTCGGCGGGCGACACGGCGGCCTTTTGCAGCGCGGTCTGCCAGGCGGCGGCGACCATTTTCCGTTCGGCCTTTTCCCAGCTTGCCTCGCCGCAGCGGCCGTCGGGGAAGAGGACGTCAAAGGTGTCGCCCAGCGGGCCGTCCCCCTCTTTTTTGCCGGCGCAGACGGCCCACGAGCGGACGTAAACGGGGCTTTTAAAGTGGATTGTTGACATGGTCACCCTCCGAAAGCAACGAGAATGAGGCCGTAGAGCACGCTGGCCGAAATGCCGAGCGCCAGCACCGGGCCGGCGATGGTGAACATTTTCACGCAGGTGCCGAGCACCACGCCCTCGGTCTTAAACTCAAGGGCGGGCGCGGCGACGGCGTTGGCAAAGCCGGTAATGGGCACCAGCGTGCCGGCGCCGGCGTGCCGGGCCAGCTTATCGTACAGGCCGAGCGCGGTCAGAAGAACGCCGATAAAGACCATGGAGACGGCGGCGGCCGCGGCGACGCCCTTTTCGCTCAGGCCGAGCTGCCGGAAAAGGGTCTGAAGGGCCTGCCCGGCCGTGCAGAGCAGCCCGCCGGTCAAAAAGGCGGCGGGGACGTTTTTGCGGGACGGGGAAGGGGGCGAAGCCCGGCTGCAAAGGGCTTGGTATTCCTGTTTTGTAAGCTTCAAAGCAATTCACCTCATGGGTATTTTTGACCAGCGCCGCCGAAATATACCGCCGCAGGTTGCTTTTTGCCATTGCCCGGCGTATGATAGTGGGTACATGCAAGCCTGTTTTGTCCGCGGCAGCCGGTGTGCTGCCGCTTATCATGCCGTAAAGGAGCCTGTGCAATGTCGGAAGAAGTGGAAAAAGTCAAGCAGTACCTGCGCGCGTGGGGCCTGAGCGAGCGCGTGCGGGAGTTCACCGTATCGAGCGCGACCGTCGAGCTGGCGGCCCGGGCCGTCGGGGTCATTCCGGCGCGCATCGCCAAAACGCTCTCTTTTTTGAAGAAGGAGGGGGACGGCTGCGTGCTGGTCGTCGCGGCGGGCGACGCGCGCATCGACAACAAGAAGTTCAAGGCGCTCTTCGGCATGAAGGCGAAAATGCTGACGCCGGAGCAGGTCCGGGACTTTACCGGGCACTACATCGGCGGCGTCTGCCCCTTTGATCTGCCGCAGGGGCGGTGCGAGGTGTGGCTGGACAGCTCGCTGCGGCGCTTTGACACCGTTTACCCGGCGGCCGGCAGCGACGCCTCGGCGGTCGAGCTGAGCTGCGACGAGCTGGAGCGGTGCTCGCAGGCGCGCGGCTGGGTCGACGTGTGCAGAACACCGGAGCAGGCGGAGGGGGGAGAAGGATGAAAACCATCGGACTGATTGGCGGAATGAGCTGGGAAAGCACCGTCACCTACTATCAGGTGATCAACGAGGCGGTCAAGCGCCGCCTCGGCGGGCTGCATTCGGCGCGGATTCTGCTGTACAGCGTGGATTTTGAAGAGATCGAAAAATGCCAATCGGCCGGCGAGTGGGAAAAAAGCGGCGAGATTCTGGCCGGCGCTGCCCGCGCGCTCGAGCGCGGCGGGGCGGAATGCGTCGTCATCTGTACCAACACCATGCACAAGGTGGCGCCGCAGGTTCAGGCCGCCGTCGGCGTGCCGCTGCTGCACATCGTCGATGCGACGGCCGCGCGGCTGGAGCGCAGCGGCGTCCGGCGCGTCGCACTTTTGGGCACCCGTTATACCATGCAGCAGGACTTTTACAAGCGTCCGCTCTGCGAGCGGGGGTTTGAGGTGCTGGTGCCGGACGAGGAGGACATGGAGCGCATTAACGGCATCATTTTTGACGAGCTGTGCCTGGGGCAGGTCCGCGAGCCGTCGCGCGCCGTTTTTTTGCAGGTGCTGGAAAAGCTGCGCCGCAGGGGGGCGCAGGGCGCGATTCTGGGCTGCACCGAAATCGGGCTGCTGGTCAGACCGCAGGACATCGGCCTGCCGCTGTTTGACACGGCGCTCATCCACGCCCAGCGGGCAGCGGAGTGGTCGCTGGAAGAATAAAAAAGAAACAGCCTGCGGCGGCGCCGCAGGCTGTTTTGCATCAAACGGGGATTTTGGTTTGTTTAAAGCAGGCTTTCGCCGAAAACCAGCCGGTTGAGCCGGCGGAAAAGGCGGGTGAAGGGGCGGTGGGCGCCGGTGCGGCGCATCAGGTGCAGGCTTCCCGCGGCCAGCGCCGTGCCGGCCAGCACGTCGGCCAGCACATGCTGCCGCACGAACAGGGTGGAGGCGCAGATGGCGACGGCGACGAGGCAGAACACAAGCCGCTCCGTCCGCGAAACGCGGGGATCGCCGCGCACGCCCAGCCAGCACATCCAGCTGACCATGCAGTGGATGGAGGGGAAGAGGTCGGTCGGCGGGTCCAGCCGGTAAACCAGCCCAAGCACGGCCGAGGACAGGCCGGAGGGCAGCGCGGGGCGCACGTTGGTGGTCGGCAGCAGAACGAAGAGGAGGCAGCAGCCGAGCTCGGCCAGCATGTGCGCGGCGGCCAGCCGTTCGAAGTCCTCGCGGCCCAGCCGCGCTGTGCGGAAATAGCCGTACAGCCAGAAGGGGAAGAAGGCGGCGTAGGCCCACACCCAGCCGGGCTGGAAGGGGATGAGGCGGTCGAGGGGCGTCTCCATGCAGCGGTGCACCGCCCCGCTCATCAGCTGCTGCGTGCCGAAGTACACAAGGCAGTTGAAGAGGTAGCAGGCGGCGATGGGCACCAGCGCAAAGCGGGGGAACAGCCCGCCCAGCACGTCGTCGTACCAGCGGGAAAAACGGCGCAGCCGGGTTCTTTCAGCGTTTTTTTCCAATTTTCTCCCCCATTTTAACGATGGTTTCCAGACCGCCGCGCGAGTTGAGGATGATGTCGGGGTCCATGTCGGTGCTGTTGGGCGGCAGGCAGAGAATGATGCTCGAGCCGCCGAACTCAAAGCGGCCCTTTTCGTCGCCGCGGCGGACCGGGCCGGGGACAAAGTGGTTGACAATGCGCCCGACCAGCATGGCGCCGACCTCCATGACGACGACCGGGCCGAAGTTTTCCGTGTGCAGGAGACAGTATTCCCGCGTGTTTTCGCGGTAGATGGGCCGGCGTTCGGCGGCGCGGGGGTTGACGGTGTGGAAAAGGCCGTCGATCCGCACCTCCTGCCCGGCGGAGCCGTCGAGCGCCCAGCAATAGCGGTGGTAGTCGTCGACGGTCAGGCGGAACAGGAGCAGCAGCCCGCCGCGGAACCGCTCGGCCAGCTCGGGGCTGCGGAGCAGGCTTTCAAGGGTGTACTCGACGCCCTTGATGGTAAAGACGGAGTCGGGGCCGATGGGGCAGACGGTCAGCTTGCCGTCGCAGGGGGCGATCAAATGGTCGGGGCAGCGGTCGATGGGCCGCTTTTCCGGCTTGATGCGGCGGCAGAAAAAGGCGTTGTAGCTGGGCCAGCGATCCTCGGTCCAGTCGGACAGGTCGAGGCCGCAGCGCCGGACAAAGGGCCTTATCAGAAGGCGGGAGGGGGCGCGGTCGAGCAGCCAGCCGCCCAGCCGGGAGACCCACGGCTGCACGAGCACGCGAAGCAGCAGGCGGCCCGTCGCCGTGTCCATCAGAAAGCTGACGGCGCCGCCCTGCCCGTCGTAGGTTTCCACCCGGTTTCCGCTGCGATCGACGCTAATCATTGCGGTTCTCCGCAAACTGGTCGATGAGCGGCTTTTCGTGGTAGTCGGGGGTGTCGATCAGGCGGAAGCGGGAAAAGAGGAAAATGATGCACACGGCACAGGCCACAACGGCGATGAGAAGGCCGATGACGGCGGGGCGGGGCCGGCGCATTTTGAAGTCGAGGATAAAGCAGGTGCCCACGACAAAGAGCATGACGGTGAGCAGGGGGGAGAAAAGGCGCGAGGGCACGAGGAACTCGAGCAGGAAGGTCAGCGGGAAAATGACGGCGATGGAGGTGACGGGCAGGCCGTGGTAGACCTTTTCCCCCGCGGCGGCAGAGGACTGGCGGTTGGTTTCCAGCACGTTGAAGAAGGCCAGACGCATGACGGCGCACAGGCAGTAATAGCCGATGGAAATGCCGCCGAGCGGGCCGCGGACCCCGAGGAGATAGCAGATCATGGCGGGGAAGATGCCGAAGCAGATGACGTCGCACAGCGAGTCCAGCTGAATGCCGAAGAGCTTTTGGTCGTCGGTGCGGTCCTTTTTGGTGCGGGCCACCTTGCCGTCGAAGGCGTCGCACAGGCCGGAAAAGGCCAGACAGAAAATGGCCATGCGGAAATGGCCTTCCATGGCCTGTGTCATGCCGAAAACCGACACGAACAGGCCGAGAAAGGTGAGGATAATGGTGTAATTGTAAAACCCGATCATGCTTAAAAGCCTCTCTTTTTCTATAACGCAAAGCGGCGGCGCGCCCCGCCGGAAAGAGCCGGGACGCGGGCGGCCTGCCGGGAAAAGCCGCAAAGGGGCGGGCCGGCAGGGCGAACGGGGGCGAAAAGGGTTATTTCGCCCAGTTTCCGGTGGCGGCGGCGCGCAGGTAGGCGTTGATAAAGCCGTCGATGTCGCCGTCCACCACGGCGCCGATGTTGCCGTTTTCAAAGCCGGTGCGGTGGTCCTTGACCAGCGTGTAGGGCATGAAAACATAGGAGCGGATCTGGCTGCCCCATTCGATGGATTTCTGAACGCCCTTGATGTCGGAGATTTTGTCAAGGTGCTCGCGCTCTTTGATTTCAATCAGCTTGCTCTTGAGCATGCGCATGGCGACCTCGCGGTTCTGGTGCTGCGAGCGCTCGTTTTGGCAGGCGACAATGATGCCGGTGGGGATGTGGGTGATGCGGATGGCCGACTCGGTTTTGTTGACGTGCTGGCCGCCGGCGCCGCCCGAGCGGTAGGTGTCGACCTTGAGGTCGTCGGGGTTGATTTCGACCTCGATGTTGTCGTCGATCTCGGGCATGACCTCGATGGCGGAAAAGCTGGTGTGGCGGCGGCCCGACGAGTCAAAGGGCGAGACGCGGACCAGACGGTGAACGCCGGCCTCGCTCTTGAGGTAGCCGAATACGTTTTCGCCCTCGATCAGAAGGTCGGCGCTTTTGATGCCGGCCTCTTCGCCGTCGATGATGTCGAGAATCTTGTACTTAAAGCCGCGGTTGTCGGCCCAGTGGGTGTACATGCGCAGCAGAATCTGCGCCCAGTCCTGCGCCTCGGTGCCGCCCGCGCCGGCGTGGAAGGACATGATGGCGTTGTTTTTGTCGTACTCGCCGGTCAGCAGGGTGGAAAGGGTCTGCGCGTCCAGCTCGGTGCAGAAGGCGTTGAAGTCGCGCTCGATTTCGGGGAGCTGGCTCTCGTCGCCCATCTCCTCGGCCATTTCCACCAGCGTCAGCGTGTCCTCGTAAAGCGCGGCCAGCTTTTCGTAGCGCTGGCTTTTGCCCTGAAGGTGCTTGATGCGCTGCAAAACGCGCTGGCTGTTTTCGGGGTCGTCCCAAAAATCGGGGGCGCTGGTCGTCTGCTCCAGACGGGAGGCCTCCTCGAGGCCGCGGTCGAGGTCGAGGGCGTCGCGCAGCTCGAGCAGCTGCGGGCGCAGGTTGACCAGCTTGTTTTTGATTTCGTCGTATTGAATCATGGCAAAAAGCTCCAATCGTCCAGATTAACCATTATATTATACAGGAAAAACGCCCTGTCGTAAAGGGATATTCTCAGCGCACACATGTCCGGCGGGCGCGGGCGGGGGCTTGGGCGCGGAAAAAGCGGGGAATGCCCCGATAAAATCCCCTTCCGGGCTTGTGAAAAGCCCCGCCGTCCTGTATACTAAAGCGGAAAACACGGAACGCGGGAGGCGGCGGAGCATGAACGCACAGGCTGTGGCCGAAAAACGGGGCCAGTATCTCGTCTGCGAGGGCTTTTTGACCTATGGGCTGCTGATGGCGGTCGGCGGCTGGCTGGGGGCCTTTACCTACACGCTGCGCGGCGGCGTTTTCTGCAACGCGCAGACGGGCAACTTTGTGCTGCTGTCCATGGCGCTCGGGAACGCGCGCTGGGGCGAGGCCGCTTACTACTTCATTCCCATCACGGCTTACATGGCGGGCGCCTTTGTGTCCGAGCTGCTGTTTGAGCGCATGCGCCGCCGCAGCCGCCTGCGCTGGGAAACGGCGCTGGTCGGCCTTGAAATGTTGGTCGTTTTTGCGCTCGGGCTGGTTCCCGACAGCGCACCCTGCCAAATCTCGCAGATTGTCATCAACTTTATCTGCTCCATGCAGTACAACACCTTCCGGCAGCTGCGCGGCGTGCCCATGGCGACCACCTTCTGCACCAACCACATCCGGCAGGTCGGCGCTAATCTGGCAAAATGCGCGTGCGGCCGCGAAGAGGAGGACCGCCGCCGGGTGCGGATACACGCCGGAATGCTGGGCGCCTTTGTCGCCGGCGGGGCGGCGAGCGCCGTTTTGTGCCGGCTGGCGGGCGGCAGGGCCATCTGGGGTGCGGGGGTGCTGCTGGCCGTCATCTTCGGCGCGCTGCTGTACGCCGACCTCAAAAAAGAGCGCGCTTTGCACGACCGCCTGCCCGGCGGGCACTGAGAGCGCGCACGGGGCTGATTTCGGCGCACGGGGGCGGCTTTTACAAATGATCCATTTTTTCGGCCGGAAAGTGTGGTATAATGGCCGATGAGACCACGGAAATTGATCCGGAAAGGAAGTTTCAACAGACTATGGCTGTTTCTTTCATTAAAAGGCTTTTTGGCGACACCTCGCAGAAGGAGATCAAAAAGATCATGCCGCTTGTGACGGCGACCGAGGCGCTGGAGCCCAAATACGCCGCGCTGTCGGACGACGAGCTGCGCGCGCAGACGCCGGCGCTCAGGGCACGGCTGGATGCGGGGGAGACGACGGACGACATTCTGCCCGATGCCTTTGCCGTCTGCCGCGAGGCGTCGCGCCGCGTGCTGGGCATGTTCCCCTACCGGGTGCAGATCATGGGCGGCATCATTCTGCACCAGGGCCGTATCGCCGAGATGCGGACCGGCGAGGGCAAAACGCTGGTCGCCACGCTGCCCGCCTATCTGAACGCCCTTGAGGGCAAGGGCGTCCACATCGTCACCGTCAACGACTATCTGGCCAAGCGCGACAGCGACTGGATGGGCAAGGTATACCGGTTTTTGGGCCTGTCGGTCGGCGTCATCGTGCACGGCCTGAGCGGCACCGAGCGCCGCGCCGCCTACGGCTGCGACATCACCTACGGCACCAACAACGAAATGGGCTTTGACTACCTGCGCGACAACATGGCCATTTACAAAGAGGAAATGGTGCAGCGCGGGCACCACTTCGCCGTGGTCGACGAGGTCGACTCCATCCTCATCGACGAGGCGCGCACCCCGCTCATCATCTCAGGGCAGGGGGACAAGTCAACCGAGCTGTACGCCATCGCCGACCGCTTTGCCGCCACGCTGACCCCGCTTAAGGTGGTCGAGGTCGACGCCAAGGAAAGCCAGGACGAAATCGAGGCCGACTACATCATCGACGAAAAGGCCAAAACGGCCACCATCACCCCGCGCGGCGCGCGCAAGGCCGAGGCCTACTTCAAGGTGGAGAACATCACCGACCCCGAAAACATGACGCTGATGCACCACATCAATCAGGCCATCAAGGCGCGCGGCGTGATGAAAAAGGACGTCGATTACGTCGTGCGCGACGGCGAAATCATCATCGTAGACGAGTTCACCGGCCGTCTGATGTTCGGCCGCCGCTACAACGAGGGCCTGCATCAGGCCATCGTTGTAG
>CAKUPI010000046.1 GCA_934675045.1 uncultured Eubacteriales bacterium | reverse complement strand
GCTCGACACCGTGTTGTGCAGAAGGTTGTCGCCCACCGCCGCCAGACAGATGCGCACCGGCTCGGGCTCGGGATCGGGCTGCGGCTGCGGCTGCGGCTTGGGATCGGGCTGCTCCTGCGGCGGCAGCTTCTCTTCCTGCGGCGGGGTGTCCTCCACCCTTTGGCAGGCCGGCAAAACGGGCAGCAGCAGCAAGGCCGCAAGCAGCAGACAGAGCATTTTTCTCATGGTTCTTCTTCCCCCTCTTTCTTATTTTTTTATTTTATCAAAAAAACCGCGCATTTTCCAGTACAACGACAGCGTTTGTGCGATTTTGGGTATTCACAAAAAATTTTGTTTTGCGTCATTCGTATTTCATATTTAAGTCCGAAAATGATAGCATCAAAGAAAGAAAACATACCGCAAGGAGGTATCCTATAGGTTCAACCGCAGCAGCATGGATGAAAACAACCTTTACGACCCCGTTTTTGCCCCCGTTTCCCCCAAAAAGCACACCGGCCTCAAAAAGCTGGGCAAGGCGGTGCTGGGACTGGCGCTCGTCGCCTGCATTTCCGTCGGCTCGATTCTCGGCTACACCGCCCTCACCCCCGCGCAGACGGCGGCGCCCGACTCGGGCAGCAACGCGCAGAAGGCGCCGGCCGCCAACCAAACCATCTACCTTCCCTCGTACAGCGCCGACGCGCTGACTCCCCCCGAAATCTTCCAAAAAGCCGTGCCCTCGACGGTCTCCATCACCACCACGGTCAAGAGCTACGGCCAGGTGGGCACGGGCACCGGCACCGGCATCATCAAGAGTGCGGACGGCTACATCGTCACCAACAACCACGTTGTCGAGAACGCCGAGAGCGTTCAGGTCACCCTCAACGACGGCCGCTCCTATGACGCCGCGGTGGTCGGCACCGATCCCAACACCGACATCGCCGTCGTCAAAATCGACGCCGACGGCCTGACGGCCGCCGAGTTCGGCGATTCTTCCTCGCTGGTCACCGGCGAGCCGGCCTACGCCATCGGCAACCCGCTGGGCATCCAGTTTGCCGAAACCATGACGGGCGGCATGATCTCCGCCCCCAGCCGCGAGGTCACCATCGACAAGTACGTCATGAACCTCATTCAGGTTGACGCCGCCATCAACCCCGGCAACTCGGGCGGCCCGCTGCTCAACAGCCAGGGCCAGGTCGTCGGCGTTGTCAACGCCAAGATCATGCAGAGCAACTCCAACGACGTGGAAGGCATCGGCTTCGCCATTCCCATCGAGACGGCCCTGAACGTCGCAAACGACCTCATCGAGCACGGCTACGTCACCAACCGCCCCATTCTGGGTGTGTCGGTCCAGAGCCTGACGGCACAGGAGGCCATGCTGTACCGCCTTGAGCCGGGCCTGATTGTCAAGGAAGTCACCCCCGGCGGCCCCTCTGAAAAGGCCGGCGTGCAGGTAGGTGACGAGATTATCGCCTTCAACGGCGTCAAGGTCGAAAGCTTCTCCGAGCTCAACTACGAAAAAGACAAATGCCAGCCGGGCGACACCATCACGCTGACCGTCGAACGCGACGGCGTCGAGGTGGAGCTGAAGGTCACGCTGGCCGCTTCTTCCAACTAAAATAGTTCACAAAACAAGCCAGAATTATTAAAAGTTCGTTTACAGAACGTCCACACATTTGGCTGTCCGTCATGGTATTATAATTTCGGAAAGTACCTCTCTTATCCCCCAACCCCTCTAAAGACTGAAAACGCGAAAAGGCATCCGTCACCCCACGGATGCCTTTTCCGTTTTTCTGGCCGGGCTTCGCCTCATGCCGAAAGCGGGGCCGCCGGTGTTTTCGGGCGGGCGTTTGCCCCCGGGCGGGCGTTTGCCCCCGGGCGGGCGTTCCCCCGGGCGGGCGTTTACCCCCGGGCGGGCGTTTGCCCCGGGCGGATGTTTTCCCCGGGAGGGCGTTTGCGCGCCCTTTTGCCGCCCCTTTTTCCCCTTTTGTTACAGCCAATCGCCGGCTTTGTTGCGATTGTGTGATCTTTGATAAAAAAATCATTTTATTCTGGCTTTTGCCCGGCAAATTGATTATAATGTGTTAGAGGCGAAAGACATGACTGACCATCTGCAAGCTGAATATTCCCGCTGGCTGCACAGCCCGCTGCTCAGCGCAGAAGAACGGCGCGAGCTGGCGGCTCTGACCGGCGGCGGCATCGCCGAGCGCTTCGGCGCTCCGCTTTGCTTCGGCACGGCCGGACTGCGGGCCCCTGTCGGCCCGGGGCCTTCGTGGCTCAACGACCACACCGTGGCGTGGGCGACCGGCGCGCTGGGCGCCTGTCTGCTGGCCCGCGGCCCCGATTTTGCGCGCGCCGGCGTCTGCGTCGGGTATGACTGCCGTCACCAAAGCCGCCGCTTTGCGCAGCTGACGGCCGACACCCTGCGCGGCCTGGACATTCCGGTTTTTCTGTTCGACGCTCCGCGTCCGACGCCCGAGCTGGCCTTTGCCGTGCGGGCTTTGAATGCGGCGGCCGGCGTCTGCATCACGGCCAGCCACAATCCCCCGCAGTACAACGGCTACAAGGTGTACTGGCAGGGCGGCGCGCAAATCGGCGACGAGCTGGCCGCGGCCATTGCCGCCGAAATGGAAAAAACCAACCCGCTTTCTCCCCTGCCGCCCCCCTGCACCGGCGGCGTCACCCCGCTGGGGGCTGACATGGACGAGCGTTTTATCGGCTCGGCCCTCGACTGCGTGCGCCGCCGCACCGACATCGCTTCCTGCCGCCATCTTCCCCTTGTCTACACCCCCTTTCACGGCGTGGGCGGTGCCATTGTGCCCGAGGTGCTGCGGCGGGCCGGCCTGACAAATATCCACTGCGTGCCCGAGCAGCTTAGACCCGACGGCCGTTTTCCCACAACGCCCAGCCCCAACCCCGAGGACCCCGGCGGCTTCGGCCCGGCGCTGACGCTGGCCGAGCGCACAGGGGCCGCCCTCATTCTGGCCAACGACCCCGACGCCGACCGCGTTGCCGTGTGGGCCAGAGACGGCGCGGGGGAAATGCGGCCGCTGACCGGCAATCAGGTCGGCGTGCTGCTGACCGACTACCTGCTGAGCGGGGACAGCCCGGACGAGGTCATCGTCAAGACGCTGGTTACGACCGACATGGCGCGCCGGGTCGCCCAAAGCCGCGGCTGCGCCTGCTTTGACACCTTTACCGGCTTTAAATTCCTCTCGGCCGAAGCCTGCCGCCTGCGGCGGGCGGGCAAGCGGCCCGTTCTTGCCTTTGAAGAGGCCATCGGATACATGCTCAACCCCGCCGTTTCGGACAAGGACGGCGTTTCCGCCGCGCTGGTCATCGCTTCCATGGCGTGCCGCTGGCACCTGCGGGGCCTGACGCTGCACGGCCGTCTGGCCGAGCTGGGCGCCCTTGTCGGCTTTTATGCCGAAAAGACGGTCAGCGTCACCCTTCCGGGGCCGGAGGGGCAGGCCGCCATCCGCGCCTGCATGGACGCTTTGCGCCTGCATCCCCCCGATGCCGTTTCGGGCCGCGCCGTTCTGCGGCTGGACGATTTCCGCACCGGCCTCTCCCTTGCCGCGGGACGGCAGACCCCCCTGTCTCTGCACGGCTCCGACGTTCTGCGCCTGCATCTCGAAAACGGGTGCCGGCTGGTCGTCCGCCCGTCGGGGACGGAGCCCAAAATCAAGCTGTACATCTTGGCGCGGGGAAGCACGCAGGCGGAGGCGCTTTCGGCGGCCGATGCCTGTGCGCGCAGCTCCCTGCACACCCTGCGTCTTGCAAATTACTCTGGCAAAAGGAGCATCAAAATCTTATGAGCAATGTGAAAAACAGGTCGACAGGTTCCAAGAAGGCCCCACCCCGGCGGAAGGTCTCTCCCAAGGTTTCTCTTGCCGCTGCCGCCGCTGTGACCGTTGTTCTCGCCATCGTCATTTTCCGGCTGGCCTTCGGCGGCGGAGGCGGCGTGCAGGATGTTTTGCAGCGCTACTACGAAAACCTCTACCGCGGCGGCGATGTCGACGAAATGAGCCTTTGCTTCCCCGAAGGGGCCGAGCGCGATGAGTTTCAGCTGCTCTTTACCATGGGCGGCGTTTCCAATATGACCACCTCGTACCACATGCAGGCCGTCGAGTGGGTGGGCGAAAACGTCAAGGTAAAGGTCTCTCTGGTTGCCCAGAAAAAGCCCAGCTCGACCGCCCTCAACGAGGCCCGCGCCGAAAACCCCGCCGTGGAAAGCGTCTCCGACGTCACCTTTGACGTTGTGCTGACGGGCGATTCCGGCAGCCGCGCCCAGCGCGGCGACACGCGGCTTGTCAAAATCGGCGGCCGCTGGTATCTGACCGATTTCAATATTCTCACCGGCTTTATTGATGAATAAGGAGGAATAAACGATGACAGACAGGCAGCAGCAGATTACCGGTAATGTTGACCGGCACCGTCAGTTGGTTCTTGACGCCGAGCGTTGGCTGTGGGCGCACCCGCAGACCGGCTACACCGAGTGGGAGGCGCACGCTTACCTCAAAGAGGCCTTTGAGGCTTTGGGCTATACGCTGACCGAGCCCGGCGACATTCCGGGCTTTATCACCGACGTCGAAACCGGGAGACCCGGCCCCAGGCTGTGCATCATGGGCGAGCTGGACGCGCTTGACATTCAGAACCACCCCGAGTCGGTCAACGGCATGACTCACTGCTACGGCCACCACGGGCAGGGCGCCGCCCTTTTGGGCATTGCCGCCGCGCTCAAGGAGCCTCACGCGCTCGACGGCCTGTGCGGCTCCATCCGCCTGATGATGGTGCCCGCCGAGGAAATGATTCAGCTGGCCTTCCGCGAGGAGCTGCGCCGCAAGGGCGTCATTCACTACATGGGCGGCAAGGTCGAGTTCCTTTACCGCGGCTATTTCGACGGCGTCGATTTGTCCATCATGGTCCACGGCACGTCCTCTGGCGAAGAGAACACCTTTGACCTGTCGTGCGGGCTCGGCAACAACGGCTGCATGGCCAAGACCATCCGCTTCAAGGGCAAATCGTCCCACGCCGGCGGCTCGCCCCACCGCGGCATCAACGCCCAGTACGCCGCCATGCTCGGCCTTCAGGCCTGCAACGATCTGCGCGAGACCTTCCGCGATCAGGACTGTGTCCGCTTCCACCCCATCATGATGGGCGTCAACTGCGCCGTCAACATCATCCCCGACGAGATGAAGGTGGAAAGCTATGTCCGCGCCCGCACGCTGGACGCCATGATGGCGGCCAACAGGCGCATCAACCGCGCTCTGACCGGCGCCGCGCTGGCCATGGGCGCCGGCGTCGAGCTGTGCGACCGCCCCGGCTACTCGCCCGAGGTGCACGACAAGGCCTTCATGCAGCTGGTCGAGCACTGCTGCGTCGATCTGGTCGGGCAGGACCGCGTCGACTTCGACTATGAGGACTGGAGCACCGGCTCCTCGGACTTCGGCGACCTGACCTGCCTCATGCCGGGCGTGCAGTTCAACGCCGCCGGCGCCGCTGGCAGCGCGCACGGCATCGACTACCACATCGCCGACCCCGAGCGCCTGTGCGTCAACTCGGCCAAGGCGCAGCTTCTGGTCGCCGACGCCCTTTTGAAGGACGACGCGGCCGCCGCCCGCGAAATTCTCGCCGGCTACAAGCCCCTTTACCCGTCCAAGGAGGCCTTCTTCGCCGCCATCGACAAAATCACCCTTGACAAGGACGCCGTCGTCTACGACGAAAACGGCAACGCCACCGTCGATTTCCAGAATCTTTAACCTGCTCTGCAAAAAAGCGGGAGAAAGTGAACACTTTCTCCCGCTTGTTTTTTTGTGCCGCGGCCTTCCGCCGCCGGGCCGGGCCCGAAGCCCGAAGGGCGGGCTTATTCGCCCCTGACCTGAACCTGCCCCTCTTCCACCGTGACAAACAGCTTGCTCAGCGGCCTTTCGTACGACGAGAGGATCAGCGCCGCAGCCTTGTCCTCCACTTCCTTTTCGATGAGGCGGCGCAGGTTGCGCGCGCCGTATTTGATGGAGTAGGACTTTTCGGCCAGATAGGCGGCCAGCCCGTCGTCCCAGAAAAGCTCGATGCCGTTGTGCGCCGTCGCTTCGGTCAAATCGCCCAGCATGATGCGGCAGATTTTTTCAAAGTCCTCCCGCGACAGCTGGTTGAAGGAAATGACCTCGTCGATGCGGTTGATGAACTCGGGGCGCATGATGTCGCTCAGCGCCTTGAGGGCCTTTTCGCGCCCCTGCTCGGTCACCGTATGGCCGAAGCCGACGGTACCGTCGCGCCGCTCGGAGCCGGCGTTGGAGGTCATAATGACCACGGCGTTTTCAAAATTGACGGTGCGGCCCTGCGCGTCGGTGATGCGGCCGTCGTCCAGAATCTGCAAAAGCATGTTCAGCACGTCGGGGTGGGCCTTTTCGATTTCGTCAAAGAGCACCACGCTGTAAGGGCGGCGGCGGATTTTCTCGGTCAGCTGCCCGGCCTCGTCATAGCCGACATAGCCCGGCGGCGCTCCGATCAGCTTGGAAACCGAGTGCTTTTCCATATACTCGCTCATGTCGAGACGGATCAGGGCGTCGGGCGTGTTGAAGAGGTCCTCGGCCAGCCGCTTGACCAGCTCGGTCTTGCCCACGCCGGTCGGGCCGACAAAGATGAAGGAAACCGGCTTGCGCTTTTCGCTGATGCCCGCGCGGCGGCGGCGAATGGCCGCCGAAACGGCGTCGACCGCCTCGTCCTGCCCGATTACGCGGCTTTTCAGGCGCGCGTCGAGGCGCAGAAGGCGCTCGTAATCCTGCTCGCGCACGCGGCTTGCGGGAATCTTGGTCCACAGCTCGATGACGCGGGACAAATCGTCGACCCCCAGCACCGGCCGCGCCTGCTCCTTAAGCTCGGACAGGCGCTCCTGCGCGCGCATCTCGCGGCTGCGGATTTCGGCAATGCGGGCGTAAAACTCCTCGGCCTGCCCGTCCTGCTCCTGCGCCCGGGCCAGCAGCTCCTCCCGCTCGGCGGCCAGGCCGGACACCTCCTCTTCCAGCTGCGCCCTTTCGTTGAGCGCGGCGCTCTTCAGGTTGAGGTCGGAGCACGCCTCGTCGAGCAGGTCGATGGCCTTGTCGGGCATGAAGCGATCGCTGATGTAGCGGTCGGCCAGGTAAACGGTCTGCCGCAGCATTTCGTCGGGAATGGCGACGCCGTGGAAGCTCTCGTAATAGCCCTTGATGCCGCGCAGGATTTCAAAGGTCTCCTCCCCCGTCGGCTCGTTGATGACGACGGGCTGGAAGCGGCGCTCCAGCGCGGCGTCCTTTTCAATGTGCTTGCGGTATTCCTTAAAGGTCGTGGCGCCGATCACCTGAATCTCGCCGCGCGACAGCGCCGGCTTGAGGATGTTGGCGGCGTTCATGCTGCCCTCGGCGTCGCCCGCGCCGACCAGATTGTGCACCTCGTCGATGACCAGAATGATGTTGCCGAGCTTCTTGACCTCGTCGATGAGGCTTTTCATGCGCCCTTCGAACTGCCCGCGGAACTGCGTGCCGGCCACCATGGCCGTCATATCGAGCAGCCAGACCTCCTTGCCGCGCAGCTTGTAGGGCACGTCGCCGCGCGCGATGCGCTGGGCCAGCCCCTCGGCCACCGCCGTTTTGCCGACGCCCGGCTCGCCGATGAGGCAGGGGTTGTTCTTCTGTCTGCGGTTGAGAATCTGAATGACGCGCTCGGTCTCCCGATCGCGGCCGACGACGCGGTCCAGCTTGCCGTCCTGCGCGCGCTCAGTCAGGTTGAGGGCGTACGAGCGCAGGAACTTGCGCTTTTTTTCCTCCTTGCGCGAGCCTTTGCGCGTTTCGCTCTCCTTCTGCTCAGGAGCCGGCTGCTTTTCCCGCTCCTGGCGGCCGAAGAGGTTGAGGAAGGGGAAGGTGGGCGCGCGCGAGGGATTCTCGTCCCCTTCGTCCTCCTCCTCTTCCTCCGGCTGCCCGGGCATGGCGCCCCCAAGGCTGGACATCAGTCCCTCCAGCATTTCGCCGCCCCCCTGCGACAGCTCCTCGGACATGCGCTCGATGTCCTCGTCGGTGATGCCGAACTTGTCCATCATGTCGCCGATGGGCTTGATGCCAAGCTCCCGGGCGCACTTTAAGCACAGCCCCTCATTTTTGGTCTGGCCGTTTTCCATTTTTGTAATAAAGACCACCGCAACGTTCTTTTTGCAGCGGGCGCAGATTGGCATGTTCATAAATCTTCTCCTTCGGGATGTTATTCCTCACCAAAACCGAAAAAACCGCAAACGGCGCCGCCGATGCGGCTTTGCTCAAGGGCGGGCCGGTTGAGCAGACCGACCTCTTCCCCGGGCGCAAAGCGCATCGCACCCCAACACAGCGCCACGACCATGCACAGCCCCGTCACCGCGCCCAGAAGGGCGCCGCCCAGCTTATTGACCGACCGCAGAAGCGGAATGTCCAGGCTGAGCACCGAGCAGAGCACGCGCACGGCAAGCTGAATCCCCAAAAACAAAACGACAAAGGCGGCAACGGGGGCCAGCTGTTCGGCCATCGCCTGCCCGGCGGCGGACGAAACGGTCTCCCCCGCCGACTGCGCTCCCGCGGTCAGCGTATCCCACGCGCCCTCGGGCACCCTGAGCGCCCGCAAAAGCTCCAGAAAGCCCGACCGGGTCTCCTCTGCAACAGGCGAGGACAAAAGCCCGGTCAGCCCCGCCGCCTCGGCCGCCCGCTTGACCATTCCGCCCAGAAAGGGCCGGAGAATCCGGACGGCGAAGCCCTCCAGCCGCGGCGTCAGCAAAACGGCCCCTATCAGCCCGGCCAGACTGCCCAGCAGCCCGGACACGGCGCTGAAAATCCCTCTGCGCGCCGCCGCCCACACACAGGCGACAAACACGACGATCAGCAGAAAATCGATCAGCATGGATGCTTTCACTCCTCCTCGTCGGCGACCAGCTCGGCGCGGTCGGAATAAATCAAAATGTGCTTTCCGTCGCGCCGGGTGACGACGTCGCGCGCACCCGTCACCTGTATGGTGTTTTCCCGCGGCTCGCTCCCCGTGCGCTCAAGAGTCACAAGCCGCGACTGAAACAGCAGCGCCGCCTCGTCCCCGAAGCTGTCAAGGGCGCGCAGCGAACCGCTGTAAGCCTTTTCAAAGGCCGTTTCGCCGTTGTCCGCAACGGCGCGCAGCGTCACCTGCTCGCCCGCCCCGTCCGATTGCAGGGCCAGATACGGCATCTGCTCCTGATGGTGGGAAAAATGCCGCAGCGTGCCGCGCTCAAAGGGGCTGCGCGCTGTCAGCTTTCCCTTGTCATCATAAATATAAACGCCGTCGTCGCAGATTAGTACCAAATCGCCCGCGGCGTTGTGCTTCAGCGAATACACGGCCTGCGCGGGCAGCGCGGCGGAAAACACCGGCTCTTCCTTCGACACCGAGTACCCGCGCAGCGTAAAGGCGACGCTCCCCCCGCTTTCGCGCAGGCAGAGCGCGGCAAAGTGCTTTCCGTCGGGCGCGGGCGAGGCCAGCATGACGAAATACTCCGAGGTGTGCCATTTGTACAGCTGTTTCTGGCGTGCATCGTACATGGCGACCGCCGAACGGTAGCCCGATTCGTCGGTGACGACGCAGAAGGCCCCCTTTTCGTTCATTTCGGCCGAAATGATGGGGGATTCCAGCGTTTCGGACCACAGCACGGCGTAGCCGTTGACAACCGACAGGTTCTTTCCGCCGCGGTCATACAGCAGCACCTGCTTCTGCCCGGCGCTGACGGCCGGGCGCGACGCCTTCATCTGCGCCGTGAAGTCACCGTCTGACAGGGCGGTGACATACCGGTAGGTGTTTCCGCCCAAAACGGCCAGCCCCGCTTCAAAGGGGGTGTAAACGCTGTCCAGACCGCTTTCAAAGCTGTAACTTTTAAACTCGCCGCTGCGGCCGGCCGCCCCGAGATAGGACACAATCCGGCCGAGATTGCCGGGGTTTAAATCGTCGCGGTATTCGAAAATACAAAAGACAAGCGTGGCCAGCAGGCCCAGCAGCGCCAGCGAGCGCAGCCCGCCGACAACGGCAAGACGCTTGTCCTGTCGGAACTTTGTGATATTGCCTTTAGCCTTGGGAGCCATCGAGTTCCTCCATACCGTAGGTCAGCGCCGTCATGTACAGGCCGTCGGGCGGCGCCGTCGGCCCGGCGCTTTCCCGCTCGCCGCGCAGCAGAATGGCCTTCATGTCATCCGGGCTGATTTTCCCGATGCCGCAGTAAACCAGCGTGCCGGTGATGGCGCGCACCATGTTGTACAAAAAGCCGTCGGCGCATACGCGAACGGCGACAATGCCGCCCTCCCGCCGCTCGACCTCGCAGTAAAAGATCTCGCGCACCGTGCTTTTGACCGGGGTGCCCTCGTTTCTGACGGCGGCGAAGTCCTGCCGGCCGACAAAGGCCCGCGCGGCGCGGCGCATGGCGCCGACGTCCAGAGGCTGCGGGTAAAACCAGGCCCTACCGGTCAAAAAGGGGTCGCGGGTACGGCTGTTGTGAATCAGATAGGTGTATTCCTTGCTTTTGCAGGAAAAGCGCGCGTCAAAGCCGTCCGGCACCGCGTGGGCGCGGTGTACGACGATATCGCGCGGCAGACGCGCGTTGAGCGCCGCCGGGAGGCGGCTGAGCGGAATGCCCGTTTCCAGCCGGCAGCTTGCGACATAGGTGCGCG
>CAKUPI010000045.1 GCA_934675045.1 uncultured Eubacteriales bacterium | reverse complement strand
TGGGCGTGCTGGCGGGGACGGTGCTCACGGGCATCATCCAGTCCAGCTCCGCCTCGGTGGGTATCCTGCAGGCGCTGGCCTCCACGGGCGCGGTCACCTACGGCACGGCGCTGCCCATCATTCTGGGCCAGAACATCGGCACCTGCGTCACCGCCCTTTTGTCCTCGCTGGGCGGCAACAAAAACGCCAAGCGCGCCGCCATGATCCACTTTTACTTTAACCTCATCGGCTCGGTGGTCTTTATCCTCGCCGTTTACCTGTGCCGCCCGCTCTTCGGCGAGCTGTGGACATCGGCCATCGACAAGGCGGCCATCGCCAACTTCCACACGACCTTCAACGTCGTCGTCACCATTCTCTTCATCCCCTTCCGCCGCTTCCTGGTCGTGCTGGCCGAAAAGACCATCCGCACCTCCGGCCCCGTCATCGGCGAGGACCTCGACCTGCTCGACGAGCGCTTTTACTCCTCCCCCGCCATCGCGCTCGAGCAGTGCAATAAGGTCGTCGGCTCCATGGGCATTTACGCCCTGATCAACATCCAGATGGTGTGCGGCGGCATTTTGGAGAAAAAGCCCTTCCACGTCGAAAACTTCCACGAAAACGAGGACTATATCGACCGCTGCGAGGCGCGGCTCAACACCTATATGATAGGCATCAAGGAAGATGACCTGTCCGATCAGGGCCGCCGCTTTTACGCCGAGATGATGCACGCCATCGGCGACTTTGAACGTCTGGGCGACTACGCGCAGAACCTGCTCGACCAGTACGAGCTCATTGTGCAAAAGCAGATCACCTTCTCGCCCGACGCGCAGAAGGACCTGCAGGTGATGCGGCGCGCCACCGAGGAAATCGTCAGCCTGACCAACGACGCCTACGCCGCCGCCGACAGCGAGGCCTCGCCCCGCATCGAGGCGCTTGAGGACATCATCGACACCCTCAAGGAAACCCTCAAGAGCCGGCACATTTCCCGCCTGCAAAGCGGGCTGTGCTCGGTCACCACCGGCATCCCCTTTCTGGACATCATTCACAACTTTGAAAAGATCTCCGACCACTGCGCCAACATCGCCGTTTACATCACCATGTACAACGACACCTCCAGCACCTTCGACATCCACGAGTACCGCAAGGTTGCCAGCGCCGTCGGCGGAGAGACATACAGCTACTGGCAAAAGCATTACGAGGATTTGTACCTCACCCCCATTCTGTAAGCGCAGCGCAAAAGCCGCTCCCTCGGGAGCGGCTTTTTTTGTCAGCGTATGGCGGTATACAGGTAAACGGCGCCGTCGGCGTTGACAAACCGCGTCGTGCTGCGGTGCTCTCCGGCCAGAAAGCCGTATGCGGTCACCGACAGCAGCGCAAGCCCGTCGTCCGACATGGCGGGGGCCTCGCGCACCGCCATGAGGCAGCCCGCGCCGTCGGAAGAGACGGTTTGCGGGCGCACGAGCACGGCGCGGGGCCGAAAGCCGAGGGCGATCCGCTGCCCGCCGTCCGCGTCGGCGGCGCGCACGCCGTTTCCGGTATAGGTCCCCGTCACGGCGGCGCCGGTGTGCTCGCCGTACAGGGCGTAAGAGAGTCCGTCCACCGCCGCCCGGACCGCCTCCTCGGCGGCCAAGGCTCCCCCGGGGAGCAAAATCCGGCCCGCGCTGACCGCCATCGGCCGCGGCCCGCAGCACAGCGACTCCGCGCCGTCTGCGCCGGGCAGCGGCGTGCCCTCCCGCCAGCCGAGGCCGTCGGTGCTGAGCAGCACGCCGTTTTCCCCGCCGCCCTCGACGGCGACAAACCGCTCCCCCGTCCAGCAGACGCTTTTGAGCTTTCGCACCCGCCCGCCCGGCAGCGGAACGCGGGTCCACGACAGCCCGTCCTCCGACCACAGGGTAAAGTCGGCCGAGTCGCCGACGACGACGTATTTTCCCGCACCATAGCCCATCTTGCGCCACTGCTGCGCGCCGGGAAGCTGACGGTAGCTCCACGTCAGCCCGTCAAGGCTGCTGGCGGCGATTTTGTTGCCCGTGGTGACGGCGCGGTAGCTCTTCCCGTCGTACAAAACGTCGCCCCACGTCGACTTGGGAATGGCGCTTTCCTCCCACGTCAGGCCGTCGGCCGAGCGCGCGCCCAGGCCGTTTAACGCCCCGACGGCGACAAAATACCCGCCGCCCCGGCACATTCGCCAGTTGTCGGCGCCGGGCAGCGCCCCCTCGGTCCACGCCGCGCCGTCCGATGAGACCAGAACGCGCGCCGAGTTTTCCGCCCCGTACACCACGTATTTCCCGCCGCCGTAACAGATGCGCTGCCAGCCGCCGGCCGACGGCAGCCGCAGCAGGTTCCAGTTTTCGCCGTCGTAGGACCATGCTGCGCGGCTCTCCGCGGCGGCCAGCGCCACATAGCGGTCCTCGCAGTAGTCGGCAAAGGTCCACGCCGCGCCGCCCGGGGCCGACATCTGCCTCCAGCCGGTGCCGTAACGCCCGGGCATGGCCCTCTGCACCGCCCCGGCCACGCTTTGCGGTGCGGACAGCGGCGCTCTTGCGCGGGCAAAGGCGCTGCCGCCCGCCAGCAGGGTGATTTCGCCGTCGGAGCAGAGGGAGCGCCACCGCGCCGTCTGCGGCAGCGGCAGCTTTTCCCAGCTTTGGCCGTTTTGCGAGGCAAACAGCCCGTCCGCGCTGCCCGACGGCAGGGCGAGCAGCAGTCCGCCGCTGTATTCGAGCGCGCAGAAGCCCTCTCCATCCTGCACCGCAAAGCTTTCCCACGAAATGCCGTCCGGCGAACGGGCGCCCTGCGCCCCCGCGGCAGGCAGCGCCGCAAAACCCTCGGGCCCGTGCCGAACGGCCGTCCACGCCGCCGTTCGCGGCAGCTCGGCGGTCTGCCACCTGCGGCCGTCCAGGCTGAAGGCCGCCGTCCGGGCGGGGCTTTCCGCCGTTCCCGACAGGGCGACAAAGCGATCCGCGCCATGGCAGACGGCGCTCCAGGGCACATCATCCGGCAGCCCCTCGGCCCGCTGCCAGAGCACGCCGTCGCGAGAAAAGACAAGGGCCGAAGGGCTGCTGCCCACCGCCACGTAATACCCGCCGCCGAAGCAAACGGCCTCCCACTGCGAGGCGCACGGCAGCGCCGTCTGCCGCCAGCCCCGGCCGTCGGGCGACAGGGCGGCATCCGCCCGCCCGGCCGCCAGCGTGACAAACCCGGCGGCGCCGCAGCAGGGCTGAATCCAGCTCCCCGGCAGCGGCAGGCGCTCCTCGGTCCAGCGCAGCCCGTCGGCCGACGACTGCGCGGCGTCGCTCTGCGCGCGCAGCCGGACAAACCGTCCGCCGCCGCAGGCGACCCAGTCCCACACCGCCTCCGCGCCGCCGCTTTGCCAGCTGCCGAGCAGCGATTCCTGCCGCGAAAACGCGCCGGTCTGCGCCGCCGTGACGCCGTGCGGGTTGTCCTCTGCCCCCAAATGCCCCGGCAGCGCGCTCAGACTCTGCGAAAAGGCCGGCTCGCCGCCGGTGTACCCGGCGGCACACGCCTGCCGGTAGGCGCTTTCCCCCGCGGGACCGGCGGGGCCCTGCACCCCTTCCGGGCCCTGCGCCCCCGGAACTCCCTGAACTCCCTGCGGGCCGGGCGGGCCCTGCATCGCGCCAATGTCCCGCCACGCCTGCGCGTCGGTGTCCCACAGATACACGGTATTTCTTTCCGCCGTGCCGACGGCCCAGGCGTCTCCCGCCCCGCCTGCGGGGTGGGCCCGCTGCAAGGCGGGCAAGTCGGCGTACAGCCCGAGCACCCTGAAGTCGCGCCCGTCGGCGCCGGAAGGCCCCCGCGCCCCCTGCGGGCCGGCCGGGCCCTGCTCGCCCTGTATGCCTCTCGGACCGGCCGGCCCCTGAGCCCCCTGAACGCCCTGCGCGCCCGGAACGCCCTGCGGGCCCCGAAGGCTGACGGGCGCGGGCGGCGTCCGGGCATCTGACAGGGTAAAGCGCAGCGTTCCGCCGCTGTCGACGTCGGGCAGCCACGCCTTGCCGGCTTCTCCGCGAAAGCCCTGCTCGCCCCGCTCCCCGCGGGGCCCGGGGTCGCCTTTTTCTCCCTTTTCCCCCCGCACGGCCGAAACGACGGTCTCGCCGCCCCGGTCGCGCACCTCGGTGTTTTCAAACCGCAGGCGGCTGCGCTGCGGCAGCGCGTTCCCCTGCCCGTCCACGACGAGATGCCCGCCCGAGCCCGCGGCCTGCCAGCTCTGGCCGTCCCGCGTGATCTCGATGAAATTGTCGCCGCCGACGCGGATGCCCCGGATGTCGCCGCTGCGCACGCAGGCGTCCAGCGCCTGCTGCACCGTCCCCGCGCGCTCGCCGATCTGCGCCGCCGCCTCCGGCCCCAAAAGCTCGTCGACAAGGCCGTTGACCGCCCGCAAAACCTCCTCGTCGGTGCGGCCGTCGAAGAGTGCCTTGAGCTGCGCGGCCGACACCCCGTCGGCACTCGGCGTGTCGGACAGGCCGCTGATGCTGACCCGGTAGCCGTTGATTTTCTTTTCAATAAAGGCCATAACTTCCTCCTTGCTGCTTGGCGGTCCGCCCCCAGATGAACCGCTTTTCAATGCCGTAAATGCCAAAGCCCTGATTGACGGCGTCGTTGCGGCAGATGATCTGCATCAGCTTGTACTTTTTCACCTTCCGGCCAAAGGGCAGCACGTTCTGGGGCAGCGTGTTGAAGGTGAAATCGCCGAAATCGATGTCGGCAAAGGTAAAAATGCTGGCGCCGCCGCGCCGAAGCTCGCGGCCGAAGTCGCTGTCGGTGCGCGCCATCACCCGAACGCCCGAGCGCGTGTAGGTCTTGAGATAAACCCCCGAGCCGCGCTTGGGCATGATTTTGCAGCGCATGAAATCGCCGTCGTCGTCCAGCTTGGTGGCCCAGTCGGCGGCAATGGCCCGCCCGTCGTCGTTGTAGGCGTCCATGCGCACATTGCCCGCGCCGTCGACCCTGTCGTCGTTAAAGCGGCAGAGCCGGCCGTCCTCCGTGCCGAAGTACAGCGTTCCGGCATGCTCGCACAGCACGCGGGCCGGAATGCCCGTCCAGTAATACCACTCGTACTCCCACGCGCCCGTCTGGCTGCCGCGCGGCGTCTTTTGCTTGGCGTCGGCCACATAACAGCAGCCGTTGACGCACAAAACGTAATAGCCCTTCCAGACGGCGGCGACGGCCTGATCCAGATGCTTTTCGCGGCACAGCCGTGCGTCGACAAAGCCGGAGCGCTGCTGCAGGGTCCGCTCCAGCGTGACGACCGGCGAGGCCAGCGCGTAGACGCCGTTTTTGCTGAGAAAGAGCGGGTCGTCGACCAGCGAGGCAAAGCAGTGGCGCGACACCGCCCCTCCGCCCGACACCCCCTGCTGCACGGGAAAAATGTCGCCGCCTTCGGTCTGCCGCACGGTGCGCAGAAAGACCGAGGCGTCCTGCTCGTTGTCCTCCTTGATGATGGCCAGCGCGTCTCCGGCGCGCAGGTAGCCCATCACCGCCGCGTTGTCCGACCCGATTTGCGTGTACGAGGTGTCGGGAATGTAGGCCGCCGAGTCCATGTTGGAAACGTCGAGCGCGCTGTGCCAGTCCACCCCCGGATAGGCGGGGTTTCCCGACAGAAAGACCCTGCCCGCATACAGCGCGCAGCAGGTGCAGCCCGCAATCCGCTCCCTCGCGCCCTCGACGGCGCGTTCAAACTGCACCGTGACGTTGGGCGTTCCCGCCGGCACCCCGGCGCCCGGTGCCTGCGCAAAGGTGACGGTGCTTCCCTCGGCCGAAAGGCCGGTCACCTCGGCGCCGTCGACCCAGGCTTTGACCTCCGCGCCCGCGTCGCAGGGGGCGTCAAGGGTAAACGCCGTCTGCTGCCCGTCGCCGATAAACAGGTTTTTGCGCTTGGCCGTCAGCAGGTTGACCGGCTGATAGGCGCGCCGCCCGCTCGTCGACGAGGGGACGCTTGTAATGGGCACATAGGCAAGCTCCGACGCGTCGCACACCCGCTGCCCGTCAAAGGCGAGGTACTCGCCGCCCGTCAGAATCCACAGCTTTCCGCCCATGGCAAAGGCGCGGCTGCGCCCTTGGTGCAGGCCCTCGCGCAAAAGCCGCGGCGGGTTTTCCGACCAGAGCCACAGCCTGTCCCCGGCGTGGCACAGGCAAAAGCTCCCCCGCTCGCTGCGGAAAAAGAAAATGCCGTGCACCGCGCCTTCAAAGGTGTGCAGCGTGCGCCAGCCCAGCCGCTTTTCGGGAAACCCTCCGGCGTCCGAAATGAGGTTGGGCGCCCACGGCGAACGCCTGTCGTCGACCTGCGAGGGGTCCGAGGAAAAATCCACCCCGCGAAAAGAGCTGTACCGCTTGAGATGCACAGCCGGTCCGGCCCGCACAGAGCCGACGGTCAGCCTCGGCATGCCGCTTCCCTCCCGTAGCAGTCCTCGACGCTTTCCCCGCTGCACAGCGCCGCCTCGCGCAGCGCAAGGATGTATCTCCCGCGGAAATCCTGCGCGCGGTAGTCGTCCATCTCGTCCTGAAAGTAATAGGCCGCAATGCCGTAAGGCAGGGCCAGACGGCAGATGGCGTCGCAGCAGGGGACGTCGTCCTCCATGCCCGCAACGACGGGCGCCCGCTCGAGCGCCGGCTGCCCGAGCGCGGCGCGGCGCGCGTTTTCATAGGGCAGGGCCTCTTGCAGCAAAAGGCTGGCCAGACTGGGGAAAAAGGCCTGAAAATCGGGGTCTACGCCCGTTTTCTCCAGCAAAACGGCGCAGGCCAGCTTGTAGATGGTCTCTGCTTTCATGGCAATCCCTCCTTTTTGGGCGGGGCGGGGAACCCCGCCCCGCTTTGCCTCAGTTTCCGCCCTCTCCGACGCCCGAGGGCAGCATTCCGCTTTTTGCCGCGCAGGCGCGCAGCACCTGCCCCGGCGCAAGGGAAACGGCGGCGGTATAGCCCTGCGCCGACTTGCTGTAACGCGG
Organism: uncultured Eubacteriales bacterium; assembly: GCA_934675045.1. GTDB lineage: Bacteria > Bacillota > Clostridia > Oscillospirales > Butyricicoccaceae > Ventrousia. Next base: position 3,749 of record CAKUPI010000045.1, on the reverse strand, counting down.
GTCCGAGCCGTCGACGGTGTAGCGGATGTCGGCGCCGCCCGTCTCGCACGAAACGGCGGCCGTGCCGTCCGACACCGAAACGGTCGGAGTCGCCGTCACCTTGGCGGGATCGGCGGCGACGTAAACGCCGTCGGCCTTGGCGCCGACGACAAAGGCGTCAAAGTAATTGCGCCCCTCCAGCACGGCGCCGTCGATGCCCTGCACGTCGGTCAGGATGCGCGCCGTTTTGAGCTTGCAGGGGAAAATGACCGAGCCGCGGTAGGCGATGATGAAGTAAACCCCCTGCGGGAAATAGCGGTCGGGCACCTTGATGCACTTCATGTCGGCGATGGTGCCGACGCAGCCCTTTTCCAGCGCGCGGTTGGCCAGCGTGTCGACCCCCTGAAACTCGCTCGACAGGCGCACCATGTTGTAGTAGCAGGCCGGCAGGTACAAAACGCGGTCCTCGTCGGGGACCAGCGCGTTGTCGAGCGCGTACGCGCCGTCAAAAATCATGGCGACGACGGTTTCCTTTGTGGGCGCGGGCACGCCCCGGACCTGCCCGGCCTGCCGGGCAAAGGCGCTGAGCGCGTACTGGTCCATATAGGGCACGACCCGCTCGGCGATTTGCATGTTGAGCATGCGCCCCGCGTTTTTGACCATCATCTGGTCGGAGTTGTTGCCGCGGTCAATGGTGATGGAAAAGCCCTTGTCCTGACTGAGGGTCAGCACCTGCACCTCGTCCTGCATTTCGCCCGGCGTGCCGAAGCGGTTGAGCCCTTCGCGGACATAGTCGTTGATGCCGACCGTCTGCGGGGTGTAAATGGAAATGGAGCGCACCCCCTCAAAGCTGTAATTGTCCGACACGTTGGGGGCTACAAACGAGCTGCGGGTAAACTTTTCCGCGATTTTCCTTTCGTATTTTCCGGCAAGGTTAATGGACATCTCTTATCCCTCTCTTTCAGTTTTTGTGATTAAGCCCGGCCAAAAAGGGGTCGGTCTCCTGCGGGCCGCCCTCTCCCGCCAGCGGCCCGACGGCGCGCCGGGCGCTCTGCTGGGCCAGCTGTTCGGCCTGCATGGCCGCAAGCCGCATGTGCTGGTAGGCCTCGGTGGGCGTCAGCCCGCCGCGCACCCCCGCAAAGACCTCGGCGGTCAGCGCCTTGTCCCGCGCCTCGGGGTACCGCGCAAAGAGCCTGTCCCAGCCGGCGTCCCCGCTTCTGCCGCTCTGCACGGCGCACACCCGCCGGGCCGCGCGCTCCAGCGCCGTCGGCTCGGGCCGCTCCGGCGCGTTTTCCGCCGCGATGTCACGCGCCTCCTCCGGCGTAAACAGGTCCTCCCTGCTCATCTCGCGGCTGCTTTTGTCCTCCATCTCCGTCCCTCTCCTTTCACTTTTGCTGCAATGCGCGCCAGTAGGCCTCCATGGCGGCAATTTGCTCGTCTGCGACGCCCAGCGCGCGGTAGCCGTCAAAAATACCGTAACGGGCCAGCAGCGCGGCGATGGTTTCCAGCTGCCTGCGCTCGTCCTGCTGCATTTCCTGCTCCAGCTTCTGCTGCGACAGCGCCTGCGTGTTTTCCCGCGCCGCCGCTTCGAGCAGGCTGCTCCCCTGCCTGAAGCGCTGGTCGGCCATCTGCTTGGCAAACTCCGCCATCTGCGCGGCCTTTTCCGCCCCGCCTTCCAGCCGGGCCTGCTCCCGCGCCAAATCGAGCTGGCGCAGCCAGTCCGTCCGGGCCTGCTCGTTCTTCCCGACGGCGCTTTGGTAGGCGCTGCCCAGACCGGCAAGGCTGCTCTCTGAATAGCCTGAGTTCAAAAGCCCCAGACGGGCCTGCCGCTGCGCGGCGGCGCCGAAGGGGTCCGAGGCGCGCAGCCACGTCTCGAAAGCGCCCGCGTTGGCGTCGGCCGCCGTGCGCTCGATTTCCGGAACCTGCGCCGAAAGCGCCAGCAGCGCGCGGTCGATCTCGGCCTGCATCGCCTGCTGCTGCGCGTTCTGCGCGCGCATCAGCTCGGCCATGGCGGCGCTGTACAAAGCCTGCGTCTGCTCCTGAATCCCGGTCGGCGTGTACAGGCTGCCGTCTTTTCCGCCCGAATACCCGAACTGCGCACGCACCTGCTCGGCCGCCTGATGGGCGCGGTGCATGGCGGCGGCGTCTCCCGCCGCCTGCGCTCTTTGGTAGTCCCGTTTCGCCTGCTCGATCAGCCCCCAGCTCTCGGGGCTTTTGTTGCGGACCTCCTCGTCGGTGTTGCTCCCCAGCGGGGTGTACGCCGGCAGCAGCCGGGGCGGGCTTTGCGTGCTCTGCACCGCCTTTTGCGCGGCCAAAAGCGCCTCGGCCATCCGCTGCTGTGTCAAAATCCACGGGTTGATTGATCCTGTCACTCTGTTTTCCTCTCTTTCCGCCTACCTGCCCGCCGCCGGCAGGCCGTTTTGCTTTTCGCGCAGCTTTTCCAGAATACGGCTCTTGCCGCGCACATACCGTTCGGGAACGCCCTCCAGATAGGTGACGGCGTCGGTGATAATGCCCTTTTGGAACAGGTTGTCCAGCGTCTGCATCTGCATCAGCTCGGAATAATAGGCCGCCGAACCGATATCGACCCTTGTCGACAGGTTGGACTGCCGCAGCGAGCCGAAGTCAAACAGCTCCGCCTTCCCCTCTCCGGCCGCCGGACGCACGCCGTAGTGCACCGCCATCATGTCGACCATAATGCGCACGCAGTCCTCGGTAAACCGGTAAAACTCCATGCGCTGCAGTTCGAGCGGCATGGCGCTGGCCTTCTGCGTTGCGATGATGGCCGAGGTGTTTTCGGGCTTTACGTGCCCGAGCGCGGCGTCCGACGCCCCCATAAACTCCAGCGTCCGCTGGGTGAGCAGCTCGATGAGCTGTACCACCTGCGCCGACATGTCGCCGCCCCGGAAGCTCTGGGCCAGCGCCTGCTCCGACGGGCTGCCGACCACCCCGATGGCCTCTCCGACGCGGTTGCTCCACCGCGAAATCCGGCTTTTGTCGTACAGGATTTTGGGAAAGGCGTTCATCTTGACCGACCGGATCCCCATGGCAAAAAGCTGGTTGATGGCAATCTGGTTGGGGATGACGGCGGTCAGCGCCGCCTGCCCGTGAAAGCTGTGGCGCACCTTGTCCCACGACATCCACGCCAGCGGGTACAGGCGGTAGCCGGTGTCCCACACGCCGCGCACCATGCCCGACGCCGTTGTTTTCACGCCAAGCACCGTGCCGTTTTCCTTCCACAGCTTGACCAGCACCGTCGCCATGTCGTCCTCCGGCCTGTCTCCCTCCCGCGCGCCGTCGGGCAGGATTTCCGTCTCGTCAAAGCCGTTTTCCCGCGCCTCGCGGCGCACGGAGTCGATGTGCCGCCGCGCGGCGATGATGAGATAGGGCTGCTTCTGCACGCTCTGCACGCCGGGCGCGCCGAAGTGCACCTCGGTGTTGTCGAGAAGCTCGGCGCACACCCGGCCGCGGGCCGGCCCGCCGGTCTCCGCGTCGGGGTCGAAGTAAAAGTACAGACACCCGTCGCCGTCGACGGCGGCGCTGCGGATGACGTCGCGGCTGAGGTCCTTAAGCCCGGTCTGCTCGATGATGCGGGCCGTCTCCTCAGACAGCACCCGGCAGGCGTGCTCGGCACCCCCGCCCTGCGCAAAGGGGGTAAAGGAAACCGACACGTCGTCGGCGACGATCATCGAAATAAAATAGGACACGACGCGCCTTAGCACGTTGATGACCGGCTTGTCGAGGTCCGGGGCGTAAAGCCCCTCCCACTG
>CAKUPI010000044.1 GCA_934675045.1 uncultured Eubacteriales bacterium | reverse complement strand
GCCCTTTCCTCTGTGCGCAAGCCGGACCGCTTTTTGTACTTATCCTTTAAAGAGAGCTTTCTGCCCGACCGCCAGAACTTCTCCTCGCTTATCAACGTCGGCTCGTCGGCCGCCGTCGAACAGGTCTTTGTGCGCATCGGATTCTTTATTTTCGCCAAAATCGTCGCCAGCCTGGGCACCATGGCCTTCTCTACCCACCAGATCTGCATGAACATCCTCATGCTTTCCTTTGCCTTCGGCGACGGCCTGGCGGTGGCCGCCTCCTCGCTCGTCGGGCAAAGCCTGGGCCAAAAACGGCCCGATATGGCCATCGTCTACGGCAAAACGGCCCAGCGCATCGGCGTGCTGATCGGCGCCTTCCTGTGCGTTTTCTTCATCTGTATGCGCAAGGTGCTCATCCTCCCCTTCTCGCGCGAGCCCGGCATCATCGAGCTCGGCTCAAAGGTTCTGCTCATTTTGTCCGTCATGTGCCCGGCGCAGATTTCACAGGTCATCTTTTCCAACTGCCTGCGCGTCGCCGGCGACACCCGCTACGTCGCCGTCGTCTCCCTGATCTCCATCGGCCTGGGCCGCACCGTCGTCGCCTACTTCTTTACCGTCACGCTACAATGGGGCCTCCTCGGCGCGTGGTTCAGCTTCCTGATCGATCAGGGCTGCCGCCTCATCTTCAGCGGACTTCGCTTCGGCAAGGGCCGCTGGACCCGGCTCAAGCTGTAAGCCGCCCCTTTCCGCGCCCAATCCCCCTTTTTCCCAAAAGGAAAAGGGGGTTTTTTACACTCCGGCCGGAAAAACCGTCTATATCCCCGCATCCGGCCGCGTCCGGCAAAATCTTTCGACACTTTGTCTATTGCTTCCCCGGCAAAAAGATGTTATAGTTAATGACGCTAACATTTAGTTTTGCTAAGCATGAAACAGAGGTGAGCAAAATGCTGCCGCAAAATGAGATGCGCGAGTTTCTGACGGCCTTTGCCGGGCGCATTGCCCGCATGGAGGAAAACGCCCTTTCGACCGGGCTGGACGTGCGCGTCACGCCCCCCGAGATTCGCATCATCGAAAAGATCGGGCCGGACGGCTCGGCCAAGATGGGCAACGTCGCCCGCGCGCTGGGCATTACGCTGGCCACGCTGACGGTAGCCTGCGACAAGCTGGAGAAAAAAGAGCTTGTCGAGCGCCGGCGCGACCCGCACGACAAGCGGACGGTGTGCATCAGCCTGACGCCCCGGGGGCTGGTGGCTTACCGCTACCACGAAAGCTTCCATCAGGAGCTGATCGGCGTCATGCTCAAGGGCCTTTCGGCCGACGAGCAGCGCATTTTGATGAGCGGCATCCGCAATCTCAGCCAATATCTCACCCGGACAGAGGATGGGCAAAAGGAGTAAACGACACATGGGTATTCGAATTATCGCCGACAGCTGCTGCGATCTTCCCGGCTTTTACGAAAACGACTGGGGCGTCTCGCTGATCCCCCTTAAAATCACGGTGGACGGCGCCACCTGCATCGACGACGGCAGCATTGACACCACCCGGCTCATCCGCGAGATGAAAGCCGCCTCCTCCAGCCCCTCGACGGCCTGTCCCTCGCCTTCGGACTACGCCGACGCCATGAGCGGCGAGGACGACGTCTTTGTCGTCACCCTTTCGGCGCAGCTGAGCGGATCGTACCAAAGCGCCCGGGCGGGCGCCGAAATGAAGCGCGGCTCGGGCCGGGTGCATGTGCTCGACTCGCAGAGCGCCAGCGCCGGCGAGGTGCTTTTGGTGTACAACCTGCTCCGCCTTATCAAAGAGGGGCTCGGCTTTTCCGAAATTGCCGTGCGCATCGAGAAAATAGCCGCCGACATGAGAACCTTTTTTGTGCTGCAATCGCTCGACAACCTGATCAAGGCCGGGCGCATCGGCCGTCTGGTCGGCCAGCTGGCCTCCATTCTGCACATGCGGCCCATCATGGGGGACGACGGCGCCGGCAACATCATGCTGCTGGAAAAGGCGCGCGGCACCAAAAACGCCATGCGCCGCATGGGCGAGCTCATCATCGAAACGGCCGAAAAGGCCCTTGCCGCTTCCCCGGCGCGCGACACGCTGGTCATCGCCCACTGCAACTGCCCGGAGCGCGCGCAGGAGCTTCGGGAGCAGGTGCTCTGCGGCTCCAGGATCATCCGCAGCGTGCTTGTCGTCCCCACCGGCGGCCTGAGCACCGTGTACGCCAACGACGGCGGCATCGTCGTCGGCTACTGAGGTTTTCTTTCGCCAAAAAACTATATTCTGTGTCATTGCAAAAAGTCCGCCGATGTGCTATACTACGGGTAGTGGGCTGCAATAAATACAGTCGTTGACGGAGCGGCGCCGCGAGGCGCCGCTTTTTGTTTGCCGCCGCACACGAAGGAGGAAAAAGGCCATCACGGAAAGGGAGTCGGAATGAACAAGCCGCTAAAAGGGAAAATCAACGAATCATTGTCCTCTGTTCTGCCTATCACCGCCATTGTTCTATTGCTCAGCGTTTCGGTAGCGCCGCTTGACGCGGGCATTATGGTGCTCTTTGTCTTTGGTGCACTGCTGCTCATCGCCGGCATGGGCTTTTTCACGCTGGGCGCCGAAATGTCGATGATCCCTCTGGGCGAGGGTATCGGCGTACAGCTGAGCAAGGCCCGGCGCATCGCCGTCCCGCTGCTGACCTGTCTGGTCGTCGGCATACTCATCACCATTGCCGAGCCCGATTTGCAGGTGCTGGCCACGCAGATTCCCGGCATTCCCAACCTGATACTCATTCTGTCGGTTGCCGTGGGCGTCGGCCTTTTTCTGGTCATCGCCATGCTGCGCATCCTGTTCCGCATCCGGCTGACCTGGCTTCTGTTTGCCTTTTACCTGCTGGTTTTTGCACTCGCCTATTTTTCCCCCAACGACTTTATTCCGGCCGCCTTTGACTCGGGCGGCGTGACCACCGGTCCCATGACCGTCCCCTTTATCATGGCGCTGGGCATCGGCATGGCCTCTATCCGCAGCGACAAGCACTCGGGCGACGACAGCTTCGGCCTGGTCGCTCTGTGCAGCATCGGCCCCATTTTGTCCGTGCTGCTGCTCGGCCTCTTCTACGCCCCCCATGTCGACGCCGTCCAGTCGACCCCGCCGACGGCCGTCAACACCAAAGAGGCCTTTGCGCTGTTTGCCCATGCCCTTCCCCATTTCGCCCGGGAAGTGCTCGCCTCGCTCCTGCCCATTGTCGGCGTCTTTATCGTCTTTCAGCTGCTCACCCGCCGGTTTCACGGCAAGCAAATCGGGCGCATTTTTGGCGGCTTTCTCTTTACGTATCTCGGGCTGGTGCTCTTCCTCACCGGCGTCAACGTGGGCTTTATGCCGGCCGGCTCGCTCATCGGGCAGCACCTTGCCGTGCAGAGCTACCGCTGGGTGCTCGTTCCCATCGGCGCGGTGGTCGGCTACTTCATCGTCGCCGCCGAGCCCGCCGTCCACGTTCTGAAAAAGCAGGTTGAAGAGGTCTCCAACGGCGCCATTACGCAAAGCTCCATCGGCCACGGCCTGTCCATCGGCGTCTCCATTTCGGTGGGCATCGCCATGCTGCGCATTCTTACGGGGATTTCCATTCTGTGGTTTCTCATTCCCGGCTACGCCCTGTCGCTTCTGCTCAGCTTTTACGTGCCGCCCATTTACACCGGCATCGCCTTTGACTCGGGCGGCGTGGCCAGCGGCCCGATGACAGCCACCTTTCTGCTTCCGCTGGCCATGGGCGCCTGCACGGCAAGCGGCGGCAACCTGATGACCGACGCCTTCGGCATTGTCGCCATGGTGGCCATGACGCCGCTCATCACCATTCAGCTGATCGGCTTCTGCTCCGAGCTGAAAAAGCGCGCTGCCAGACGCTTCATGGTGCAGCAGCTGGCCCAGATGGAAGACTGCATTATCTATTTTGATGAAGAAGGAGGTGCCGCCTGATGCGTTCCGACGCCATCCGGCCCGTCAAGCTTGTCGTTTCCATTTTACGCCGCGGACAGGGCAGCGCCTTTTCCCGGCTGCTGACCGAAAAACAGATTTATTTTCACCACCAGTGCATCGGTCTGGGTACGGCCACCTCGGACATGATGAACATGCTCGGGCTGGGCACGGCCGAAAAGGACGTTTTGCTCAGCATCGGGCAGGCCGACGTCGTCGACAGCGCGCTGGATGAAATGAGCGACGCGCTGGGCAGCGGCGGCCGCGGAAAGGGCATGGGCCTGATATTTTCACTTTCGCTGACCGGCATCAGCTCGCTGGTCGCCGCCGGGCTTTCTTCGCCCGCCATCACAGAGGAAAGGACTGAAAAAGAGATGAAGCCGGAAAGCAAGAACAGCCTGATTCTCGTCGCCGTCAATCAGGGTTACACCGACGCTGTGATGGAAACGGCCAAAAAAGCGGGCGCCCGCGGCGGCACCATCATCCGCGCGCGCTGGACGGGCGCCGATCATCTGGAGAAGTTTTACGGCATTACCCTGCAATCGGAAAAAGAGGTCGTCGCCATTCTGGTTCCCAACGAAATCCGCAATCAGATTATGGAGGCCATCAACCTCAACCACGGCCTCAAAACCGACGCGCATGCCGTCGTCTGCTCGCTGGCCGTCGACAAGGCCTTCAAGCTGGCGTAAACAAAAAAGCAAGAGCTTTTGCTCTTGCTTTTTTTCTGTCTCCGCGGCGCGCCCTGTGCCGCTCTTTTTAGCCGTTTCCCCGTTCGGGCGGCGTGACCGGCTGCGTATACACGCGCCCCCGGCCGTCGCGCCGGACGGGCAGCGCGAAATCGAAGCAGTCAAACTCGACCGACAGCCAAAAATCCTCCTGCGGCGCTGAACCCTGACTTTCGGCGCGGAAAAAGCGCGCCCCGTCGGTGGTCCTGAGCCGCTCCACCGCCCCCTCGCGGCTGAAGGGCCTGCCCTCGAGCAGCGACTGAATGTACTCGGCGCACAGCCGGTCCTCGGCCGTCGGCGTGACGCCGGCCAGCCCCATGGCCACCAGACTGACCTCGTCGGGGTTTTTCGACTGAATGTACCGCGCCGTCGCCCCGGCGTTGACCAGCGCGCCCAGCAAAAGCTCGTCGGCCCTGTCTATGGCGGCGGCCACTCCCTGCGTCCCGGCGCTGGTGGTGTGAACCAGCGTTTTGCCCCGCAGGTCGGCCTGCATGACCTCAAAGGGCGAGTTGCCGAAGTCGAACCCCGGCTGCTTGATGCCCCCGCGCTCGCCCGCCAGCAAAAGCTCCGGCGCTTCGGCCTTGCGCCGGTATGCTTCGTCGATGTCGCCGACGGGGTAGATTCGCTCGGCGCCGCGGCTGAACGCATAGCTTTCCATGGTAAAGGCCCGAAAAACGTCGATGATGACGACGGTGCCGCGCGCCTTGCGCGCCCCTTCGAGCAGTTCGTAAATTGCAACCTTCATATTTTATCACCCGGATGCTATTCTAACGGCATTTCTTTTCTCCGTCAAGAGCTGGACGCCTCGGCCCGTTTCTGTTAAAATGAAAACAATCCGCGGTAACGGTGGATGAAAACGGCCACCCGTATATTCACATGAAGGAGGCACAAAGCAATGGCGAACAAAACGGAGTGGGACTTCATTCCGAAGAACGCGGCGTGGCGGTGCGCGGCGTGCAAAAAGCACATTCCGCACACAATAACGTGCAAAGCGTACCCGGAGGGCATTCCGAAGGAGATCAAATCTGGAAAGGTGATCTGCAAGGAGCGCGATCCGAAGTAACGGAGGAGTCGCCCGCCCTGGGAAAGGGCGAGGAGCAGGCGGCGCAGAAGGAAATGCACACTAATGCAGCGAGCGGGACGGGGGCAAGCTGACCGCGGCGGACGAGGCCTTTGTTCAGCACATGGACAGCGCCTTGGAGAAGCTGCCTACCTACACCGGGAAAGTATACCGGAACATCATCTTTGACGGCATAGGGGACCAGCCGGCTTTTGATGCCTTTATGGCGGACATCAAATCCGGCGTCTCCATACAGTCGCTTGCCTACACTTCCACATCTACCGCTAAGGACGGCTACCCTCTGGAGGGACAGTATGTTGTCCATATGGTGATTGAGGGTCAGACCGGCAGGGACATGGCCGGGATAGGTAACAACTTTGAGGGTGAAATTCTGTTTGAGCGATACAGGCAGTTCACTATTGAGAAAGTGACCTATGGCAAGGACGGAACCCCGACAATATACATGAAGGAGACAACAGTTCATGAAGCTGACCAAGGAGGAAGCATCGGCTCTGGAGCAGATGTCCCAGACCTGCCACGAGGAAATGGTACGGGGCGTAAACCCGTTCGTGATTCCGAAGTGCAACCGGTGCAGGAAGTTCATTCTGTGGACGGTAACTTGCCAGGTGTATCCGAGAGGAATTCCGAAGGAAATCTCGGGGAACCGGCAGGACTGCCCGAAGTTCGATCCGAAGTAACGGAGGAGCCGCCCGCCCCGGGAAAGGGCGAGGATCAGACGGCGCAGAAGGAAGTGCTGGGGAGCCGGGAAAAGCCCCCCGCCGCTACATGGACGCTTCGGCGAAGTCCGCTTCTTTTCCGATAAACGCAATGTGAAACTATCGATATAAGTGAGGGAGAACCATGCAGTACAAGCTTCGCGACAGCATTGTCAACCAGTCCAAAGTCAGCTATGCCAAGGACGACGGCGGCCACCACGCGCTGCCCGCCATCGATTGCAGCGCCGGTTCCAATCCTTTTTTGATGCCCGACGCCGCCAAAAAGGCCATTTTGCAGACCTCCGTGGCCCAGGTCAACCTCTACCCCCATTACGGCGGGCTGAAGGCGGCCATCTGCCGCCATCTGTCCCCCGTCGCCGATTTGTCCCCCGCCAACATTCTGCTGACGGCCGGCTCCATCGACGCCGTTTCGCTGATCAACGTCGCCTTTCTGCGCGAGGGGGCGCGCGTGCTGGGCGTCTGCCCGCAGTTTTCCGACTACATGTCAAACGCCAGGCTGCTGGGCTACGACTACCGGGCGGTGCCTCTTGACGCCGGGCGGGACTACCGCTTTGACGCGCAGGCCTTTTTAAGGGCCATGGACGACAGCCTGAGCCTCGTTTATATCGACAACCCCAACAACCCCACCGGTCAGGTCATTCCCCTTGCCGAGCTGCGCGAAATTGCGCTGACGGCGCGCGGCATGGGCGTCTGCGTCATCATCGACGAGGCCTACGGCGATTTCATGCCCGACGAAAACTCCGGCGCCGCGCTGCTGCGCGATCTGGACAACGTCATTGTCCTGCGCACCTTTTCCAAAGGTTGGGGGCTGGCCGGGCTGCGCGCCGGCTACATTCTCGCCGCCCCAGCCATTCTCGAAGCGATCGGCAAGCTGTCCAACCCCTATGTCATCTCGGAGCCGGCCCGCATCATCTGCGAGGCCGCCATGCAGGACCGGCTCTTTCTGGCCGGCTGCCGCCAGAGCATCGCGGCGCGCAAGGCCCTTTTGCGAAAATCGCTGGGCGGACGCCTGCGCATGGCCGCAACCGACGACAGCGTGCCCATTTGCCTGCTGATTCACCAAAACAGCGACTTCGATTTGCAGGAAATGCTGGCCCGCAAGGGCGTCGGCGTCGTTTCGGGCGGCGATTTCCTGTCGCTCGGGAAAAACAGCGTGCGGCTGCGCCTGCCCGACCCGTCGCAGTTCGACGATCTTCTGGCCATTTTGCAGGCCATCGACCGGGCCTGACGGCGGCCCCGGCTTTTTGCGGTGCGGGCGGCAGGGTTTCCTGCCGCCCGCGTTTTTTGCGCTTACCGTTCGGGGCTGTTCAGCACGCCGACGAAAAGCGGCAAAGCCTGCTCCCGGTCGATGATCAGATACACAAAGGGTCTGTCGAGACACACCGTTTGGATTTCTTCCGAGGTGGCGCTCTCCTTTATCGCTTCGACCGCCGTGGCCGCTCCCGCGCGGGTCCCCTTTTCGTCCACTCCGATCGCCGTGTGATGCAGCACGCGGCTGATGAAAATGTTGCCGGCAGACCAGGCCGCCATGCCGGTAAAGTCGGCTTCTTCGTCGCTGAAGGCGTCTGTCATTCCCATGGCTTGCAGCGCGCGGCCCAGCTCGAGCCGGCTTCCGCTTTCAAACTTGGGCAGCACGGCGTTGACCGTTCTCTCTTCCGCCCCGCCGAGCAGCGCGGACAGTTTTTCGCCCGTCAATGAAGCGATGTACTCTTCCGGCGAAATGCCCTCGCCGGGCAGCAGCGCGGCAAAGGCGTACCGCCCGCCGGCATACGGCTTGACAAAGCCGCGGGCCTGCCCATCTTGCAGATACAGCCTCTCTTCCGAGTGCATGAACTGCACCGTGCTGCGCGAGCCGTCTGCGGCGGTAAAGCTCCCCTCGCGCACCTGATGCGCAAGGTACGCCGTTTCCCACTCGGCGTCAAAGGCCAGCGCGTTGACCAGATACAAAAGGGCATCGGGCGGAATCTCATCGACGATTTCGTCGATTCTGCCGCCGGTTTTTTCGCTGACCCACTCGTTGATGTCGCGGACGGTCTGTTCGTCAAAGGCGGCCTTGTACAGCCCCGCGCCATAGCAGTCGACGGCCTTCTGCAAAAAATCCGGCTCGACGCGCAGGCGCTTGTCGTCGCGCATCCAGACAGAATTGGCCAGCGCCGTCTCGCCGTCCGCGGACAGGGCGGCGGCGTAGCCGCACAGGCGTTCCATGCCCTGCTCATCCAGCCCGAGCGCGGCCGTCATCTGCTCGAGCGTCCGGCCCCGCGCGCCGCTCATGGTCATGCCCAGCGCGTACAGGGCGGACAGCGGGGACAGCAGAATGTTCTCTCCCCCGCCTTCCGCCGCATACTGCTGCAAAAGCCGCACGGCAAAGCCGGCCGCCGCCGCTTTGTCGGCGCCGGTCATCGGCTGTGCCGCTTCTTCGGAGGGTTCGATGCCGCTCAAAAGGTCCGCGGCCTGCACCGGAGCCGTCCGGCCGCACCCCGAAAGGGGCAGCGCCGCCAGCAGGGCCGCCAGCAAAAGGGACAGGGTTTTCTTTTTCATGGTTCTTTCCTCCCGTTGCAAGATACCGGTTAGACGCCAAAGCCCGCCGCTTTGTTCCGCGTTTTGCCGCAGTGCACCAAAAAAGGCGATACCCGGTTTTTTACAGCCGGATATCGCCTTGTTTTGCGCCGTCTTGCGGCAGTCTGCCCCGAAGGGCGGCCCTGCGCGCGGTCTGCCGCTTCCCTTACAGGACGAAGCGCAGCATGCGCAAAACGTCAAACAGCTTGTCGGTGTGGTAGACGACGGTCTGCGCGTCCTTCTGCTCCATGCCGGGGAAGAAGGATACGCGGTATGCGTGGGTGTGGTCCTTGAGGTTGATTTCCACCTCGTAGTGGTCGGCCAGCTTGGGCAGCGCGATGTTGGCGCGGTTTTTGACGGCCTGCTCGGCGGCGGCGCGCAGCTCGTCGCACACCTCGGCGGGCGTTTTGGTCAAAACGGTGACGCCGCGCGCCTCTTTGGTGTAGACGGTGAACAGCCCCGGCACCAGCTCTTTGGATTCGTCGCACAGCGCCTTGTCGCCCGACAGCAGCACCGACGGCACGCCCTCGAGCGCGGCCGCTCCGCTGTACAGCATAAACTCGCTGGTGCGGCGGCCGTTGAGCAGAATGTAGTTCATGCTGCCGCGAATGGTGTGAGAAAGCGGGTTGCCCGGCGAGCCGGCGGCCGAATGATAGCCGACAAACATGGCGGCGTCAAATCCGCCCTCGACGCCCTCGGCCATGCCGTAGGGGTGTCCGCTGAAGCCGCGGATGAGCCGCACGCCGCGCGGCAGCATCTCGACGTCAATGTTGTTGGCCCCGCCGTGGGCGTCCTTGACGACGATCTCCGTCGCGCCGGCGGCCAGAGCGCCCTCGCAGGCGGCCGCCACCTCGCGCGACATGATGTCGGCGTATTTGCGGTAGACGCTTTCGGCGCTGCTGCACTCGGCGCGCGCAAAGGTCGCGGCGGTGCCCTCGATATCTGCGCTGATAAATACTCTCATAATGCTTCCTCCCGATTTCTCGGCCTGTGCCGGATTTACTTTCAGGGTACCGCAGCAGAGGCGGCTTGTCAAGGCGCAGCCCGCTTTTTTTGCGCTTTTTCCTACCCCTGCGCGCCCGTCGGAATCTGACGGCCGGTGTGGTCGATGTCATAGTTCTCGCGCAGAATGAGCTCGGAGACGGGCACAAAGGAATACCCCTTCTGAATCAGGCTTTCAATCAGCCCGGGCAGCGCGGCCGGCGTGTGCTTGGCGGCGTTGTGGAAGAGCACGATGGAGCCGGCCCCCACCCTTGACGTCACGCGCTCGGTGATCTCTTCGGGCAAAAGCTCCTTCCAGTCGAGGCTGTCGACATCCCACTGAATGGTGTACATGCCCATGCTGCGCAGGGTGGAAACCACCTTGTCGTCGTATTCGCCGTAGGGCGGGCGGAACAGCTCGGGCCGCACGCCGGTCACCCGCTCGATTTTATCGCTGCATGCGTTGACGTCGGCGATGATCTGCTCGGCGCTCAGCTTGGTCATGTGGTCGTGCTTGTTGGAATGGTTCATCACCTCGTGCCCGGCGTCGTGCAGCGCCTTTACCGACTCCGGGTATTTGTCCACCCATCCCCCGACGACGAAAAAGGTGGCCCGGATTCCGTATTTTCCCAAAACGTCAATGAGGGTCTGTGTGTCCTCGTTGCCCCACGCGGCGTCAAAGCTCAGCGCGCAGACCTTGCTGTCCTTCTGCAC
>CAKUPI010000043.1 GCA_934675045.1 uncultured Eubacteriales bacterium | reverse complement strand
TACAGCTTGGCGCCCTTGTTTTTGATCTGCTGGGGGATGTTGTCGCCGGTGTCCCGGGAGCAGTAAATGTCGTGGTAGTCAGAGTGCTCGGCGTGGTCGCCGCCGCCGCGGCTGCCGTTTATAAAGTACGGGTCGTCGGTCTCGTTGCCGTCGGAAACATACCAGCTCGGGACGCCGTCGGTCATCAGGACGACATAGGTGTGGGAAATGCCGGAAACCGCTTCGGCCCCGAGCAGGTTGTTGGCCAGACGCAGGCCGGCTTCGAGATTGGTGCCGCCGCTGTCCTTTTGGGCCTGGCCGCCGTGCGGGCCAGGGTAGGTCACCGTTTTGGTGCCGACCTGATGGTTGTGGCTCCGCTGCGAGCTGGAGAAGGCGGTGGTGTAATTGCAGCCCTCGTAGGTGCAGAAGTAATAGCCGCCGAGGTGGCCGTCGCCCAGATAGCCGTCGGTCCACTGCATGAAGTTTTCCATCACGGGCTCTTCGTGGGTGTGGGTGCCGGGCACGTTGCAGGCCCCCTGACCCGAGCGGTAGGCAAACTGGGTGTCCACCGAATCAATGCCGGCCCTGACGGCCTCGACATTGCCGTTGGCTTCGGTCCAGTCCAGCACCGTTTTGCCGTTGGAGCCAAACTCGACGACGGCGACCTTGCGCTGGCCGTCGCCGGCGTTGAGCACAAACGAGTCGACGAAATGCCGGGCGGCGTCCCGGGCGCTGTTCATGTCGGCGCGGCTCATGCTGTTCGAGGCGTCGAACATCAGCACCACGGCGGCATTGTTGGAAACGGGGGCTTCGTCTACGGTCTCCTGCGTTTTGACGGTCAGGGTGATGTCAAAGGCGTTGACCCCGGTCTGTGTAATCATCTTGGAATGCTGCACCCTGCCGTCGTCGGTGGTGACGGTCCGGCCGTTGCTGACGATTTGGTTTTCGTCATAGGCAAAGATGCCGGTGGGCAGCAGGCCCGCTGTCAGAATCACCGCAAGAAGCAGTGCAAGGGGTTTTTGGATTTTTCTGGCCAACATAATTCATTCTCCTTTCGATTGAGAGACTGAACAATGCGGCGGCCGGACTGGCGTGGCGCTTTGCGCTTTAGCCTCCTGAGCTTTGCGTCCCGGTCTTTCGGCCGGTTTGCCCTGGTCGCTGTACAGACAATGAAACAGGCGGGAAGGCTGCGATGCTACGGGGTGTCTGCGGGGGGCGATTCCTCCTTTAAGGCGCTGTCGATCAGCCTGATGAGCTCCAGCGCGCTGCGGAAGGATTCGGTTTTGCGCTCCGAGGCCCAGGTCACGGTGCCCTGCCAGGTCGCGTTCTGCCTGTCGAGAATCTGCACAACAAAGGCCCTGCGGTTCCCTGACGGCTTGCTCATGCCCTTCACGCTCCTTCCCACATCATAGCCTGCAATATTTGCCAGGCGGTATGCTTACAGTATAGGAAGCTGCGGTTACATTCCGGTCACAAAATCAAAAAAAGTGAAAAAATTATGCGGTGGGAATCCCTTGTTTTTCCTGCCGGCCTGTGTATATAATAACAGGGAAGAAGTTTGTCAGGCCGGCGGCCCTGCGCCGCGGCGGAAAAGGAGAAGGCATGAAGAAAAAACTGCGGCGCTGCACGCTGCTGTGCTGCGCTCTTTTGCTGTTGCTGTGCGCCTGCGCGCCGGGCGGACAGCCCGAAAAACCGGCGCCGCCCGACGCGCCCGATGCGCCAAAAACACCCGACGTGCCAAAAACACCCGACGCGCCCGGCGTGCCCGAGCAGGCCGAACCGGTGTATTTTCTGGTGCACGACGTGTTTGTCGGCAGCCTGGAAAACGGCGAGTGGAAGAGCGTCGCCGAAGCGGCGCTCGACTACGCAAAGGGCGAGTCTTTTGTGGTGGGCGAACTTTTCGGCTGCGCCACCTACGTTTGGTACTTGCAGACGGGGGAGATGGGCAGGGCCGAGCGGTTTTTCGCCTATACCGGCGACGGCCCCAGCGGCTTTGACGTCTCGCGCAGCGAGCAGTTCGCGCCCTACGCCATCGAGACCGACGGGCAGGGCGACGACTGGTTTGCCGTTCCCACCGAGCTGGGGCCGGAGGTGTACGATGTGCCGGTGCCCGACTGCGGCTATGCGCTGGTCATGGAGCCGGAGGGTGAGTGCGTTTTTGCGGCGTCGGACGGGCGCGACATGCGGCCGAAGTCGGTGGAATGGGCCGGAGAAGGCTTTGACGCCGCCGCTTCGCAGCAGAGCGTTGACGCCGTGCAGCGCTTTTTGAAGAAGGCCGGCATCTCGTCGGACGCCGCCGTGCAGACGGCGGTTTTGGACTATGACGGCGACGGGCAGCGGGAGACCTTTGTCTTTGCCTCGACGCCGCGCGACGCCGACGGCTTCCAGATGGTGTCGGAAGAAAACGGCGGCACCTTTTCGCTGGTTCTGCTGCTCGACGGGGACCGCGAAGAGACGGTGTACAGCAAAACCGCGCCGTACACCGACGACATGACGGCCATGTTTGTGCAGCGGCCCGCCGGGCTGTTTGATTTGGACGGCGACGGCGTGTTTGAGATTTGCATGACCGAGGGCTATTGGGAAGGTTCCTGCCACTTTGTCCTGCGCGAGCAAAACGGCGGCTGGGAGATTGTGCTGGCCGGCGCTTCGGGCATGTAAAGGCAAAATAAAAAAAGAGCCGGAAAGGCTCTTTTTTTCTGAAAGAAAGCGCTGCGGTCAGACGCTTCCGCAGAGGCGGAGGGCTTTGCGTCAAACGACGTACAGCAGAACGGAGAGAAAGTGCAGAACGCTGCCGGCCAGCACAAAAAAGTGCCAGATGGAGTGCATATAGCGCACATTGATGGCAAAAAAGAGGATGCCCGCGGTATAGGCAATGCCGCCGGCCAGCAGAAGCCAAAGCCCGGCGGGGGCCAGACAGGCGATGAGCGGGCGCATGGCAAAGACGATGACCCAGCCCATGGAGATATAGCAGATCATCGAAAAGACCTTGAAGCGCTCGAGGTCAACGGCGGTCAGCACAATGCCGACGGCGGCGGCCGTCCACACGAGCGCAAAGAGCGTCCAGCCGAGCACGGGGTTGTACTGCCGCAGCGTCACCAGCGTATAGGGGGTATAGGTGCCGGCGATGAGCAGGTAGATGGTGCAGTGGTCAAACACGCGGAAGAGGGCCTTGAGGCGCGGCGACTGAAAGGAATGGTACAGCGTCGACGAGGTGTACAAAATGAGCAGCGTGGCGCCGTAGACGGCGCAGCTGACAATGGCCCACACGTTGTGGTGCCAGGCGGAAAAGACCATCAGCAGCGCGGTGCCCGCCGCGGCGAGGGCGGCGCCCAGCCCGTGCGAGACCGAATTGACGATTTCTTCGCCAAGGGTGTAAAACTGGTTGATTTTTTTGGATTTTTGCGGCATGGGAAGTCCCTCCGTGGAATGTCTTGCCTGTTATTGTAGCATTGCGGGCGGCGCGCTGTCAAACAGAACCCTTGCGGGGCGGGCGGCGGCTGTGTATAATGGTAGGCGAAAGGATGATGAACCATGAAAGAGCCGACCCTTCTGGTGCTGGCCGCGGGCATGGGCAGCCGTTACGGCGGCCTCAAGCAAATCGACCCCGTCGGCCCCGCCGGAGAGATTATTTTGGATTATTCGCTGTATGACGCCCGCCTGGCCGGGTTTAGCCGGGTGGTTTTTGTGATAAAGCCAGAGCTGCAAAGCGCCTTTGAAGAGGCCGTCGGCTGCCGCGCGCGCCGGAGCATGGAAGTGGCGTACGCCTACCAGACGACGGACAGGCTGCCGGACGGCCTGGAGGCGCCCGCCGAGCGCGTCAAGCCGTGGGGAACGGGGCACGCCGTGCTGTGCGCGCGCGACGTGCTGCCCGGGCCCTTTGCCGTCATCAACGCCGACGATTATTACGGCCGCAGCTGCTTTGCGCTGCTTTACCGGTTTTTGACCGCCGAAAAGGCGGAAAACACCCTGCCCATGTGCATGGTGGGCTATCGCCTTGACCGGACGCTGACGGAAAACGGCAGCGTTTCGCGCGGCGTCTGCCGCATCGAGGACGGCCTTTTGCGTTCGGTGACCGAGCACACCGCCATTGCGCGCACCGCCGGCGGGCGCATCGAGGCGCAGGAGGGCGGGCAGACGGTCGGGCTGGCGCCCGATACGGTGGTCTCCATGAACGCATGGGGCATGCCCGAGGGGATCTTTGACGAGCTCGAGGCCGGCTTCTGCGCCTTTCTGCGCCGCCGCGACGGCGACGCGCTCAAGCGGGAGTATTACCTGCCCGGCTTTGTCGACGACATGGTGCGCGCGGGCCGCGGCACGGTGCGGGTGCTGCAAAGCCCCGACCAGTGGCACGGCGTCACCTACCGCGAGGACAAGGAGCAGGTGCGCGCGG
Source organism: uncultured Eubacteriales bacterium (assembly GCA_934675045.1). Classification (GTDB taxonomy): domain Bacteria; phylum Bacillota; class Clostridia; order Oscillospirales; family Butyricicoccaceae; genus Ventrousia. The sequence continues at coordinate 6,381 of CAKUPI010000043.1, read as the reverse complement.
CCTTTGAACGGATGCTGGCGCAGGGGCTGTATCCGCCGCTGCGCTGAAAGACAAAAAGACGCCGCAAGGCGTCTTTTTGCACGGCGCTTAGCTGCTGTAATCCTCTAAAATGGAGGTCAGCTGCGCCTCGGTGTAGATGGGAATGCCCTTTTTCAGCGCCTGGCGGTCGGCGGCCGGAAGGGTGCAAACCCTGACGTCGGTGACGTACTCGGGCGCCTGCGCGTTGGCCGTCAGGTAAACGGCCAGATGGCCCTCGTAGTCGGCGACGGTGTATTTGGCACCGGTGTCGGAAAAGGCCGCCGGAGCACCCCGCGTGTCCGGCCCCTGCCGTACGGGCTGCGGACAGCCGGCCTTCGCCGAAGGGCGGGGCCAAAGCAGCGCCGCGCCGATGCACAGGGCGGCGGCCGCCGCCGCGGCGGACAGAAGGATCGGTCGGTATGGTTTCTTCATGCGCTGCATCCCCCTTGCTGAAAAGCCGGCAAGGCGTTCCTGCCGGAATACCGATAGTATGGCCCGCAAATGGGCAAGCTATACAAAAATCAAAGTTTTGCTGGAAAAACCGCCCGTCTGTGGTATAATAGGGTTGTTTAGCCAGCTTAAAAAGGGGACGGCGCAGCCGTCCGAAAGGCCCCGATCGGCGCCGCTCCGCGCGGGCGGCCCGCCGGTTTCCCAGAACCCTCCGCGGAAAGGAGAGAAACAGTTTGCAGAAAACCACCAGAAAAAAGGTGCGTACAGGCCTGCGCTACGCCGGCTTTGCGCTGGTGACGCTGCTTTTGATCGGCATGACGACGGCAGCTGTCTGCGGCATGGCCTTCGCCGTATACATCAACCGCTATGTCAGCCCCGAGGTCGACGTCGACCTCGATTCCGTCCGGCTCAACCTGACCAGCTTTGTCTACTACATCGACCCGGCGACGGGTACGGAAAAGGAGCTGGAAACGCTGTACGGCGACGAAAACCGCGTCTGGGTGGACATCGCCGAGATTCCCGTCATGATGCAGAAGGCCTTTGTCGCCATCGAGGACGCCCGCTTTTACACGCACAGCGGCGTTGACTGGAAGCGCACCATCGGCGCCGCCCTCAACTACGTCGTCAAGTTCCGCGACAACTTCGGCGGCGGCTCGACCATTACGCAGCAGCTCATCAAAAACATCACCGGCGAGGACGAAACGTCGGTCAAGCGCAAGATTCAAGAGGTCATGCGCGCGCTCGAGCTGGAGAAAAAGTACGAGAAGGACGATATTCTCGAGCTGTACCTCAACACCATTTACTTCGGCCAGCGCGCCTACGGCGTGCAGTCGGCGGCGCATACCTACTTCGGAAAAGACGTCAGCCAGCTCTCGCTGGCCGAGTGCGCCGCCATTGCCGGCATCACCAAAAACCCGTACAAGTACGATCTCATCCGCTTCCCCGAGAACAACAAGGAGCGGCAGGAGCTTGTCCTGCGCGAAATGCTCCAGCAGGGCATCATCACACAGGCCGAACACGACGCCGCCGTCGCCGAAACCCTCAACATCGTCAAGGCCGACGAGAGCGGGGAGAACGATAGGTACCAGTCCTATTTTGTCGACGCCGTCATCTCGCAGGTGCTGAAGGACTTGCAGGGGCAGAAGGGGTACAGCGAAAGCATGGCCAAAACCCTGCTGTACACCGGCGGCCTGCGCGTCGTCACCACCATTGACGTCGACTTGCAGGCCAAAATGGACTCCGTCTTTCAGGATGTGGAGAACTTCCCCGGCTCGCTGGGCAAGGACGGCACCCTGCCGCAGGCGGCGATGGTCATTATGGACCCGTATAGCGGCAAGGTGCTGGCCATGTACGGCGGCCGCGGCGAAAAAACCGGCGACCGCGTCTTTAACCGCGCCACACAGGCCCACCGTTCGCCCGGCTCCTCCATCAAGCCGCTCAGCGTGTACGCGCCGGGCATTGAATACGGCGTCATCACGCCCTACACGGTGCTCGACGACGCGCCCAAGGACTTTTCGGTCCGTTCGGGCGGCTGGCCCAAAAACGAAAACGGCGTTTTCGGCGGCCGCACCACCGTGATGAAGGCGGTCGAGCGCTCGCTCAACACCATCGCCGTCGACGTCGTGCAGCAGACGGGCACCTCACGCGTCTTCAGCTTTGCGCACACCAACCTCGGCATGTCCTCGCTGGTCGAGCGCCGGGTGGAAACCAACAAAAAAGGCGAGCAGATCGTCAAAAGCGACGTCGACCTCAGCCCGCTGGCGCTGGGCGGCGTCACCGACGGCGTCACCGTGCTGGAAATGACGGCGGCGTACAGCGCCTTTACCAACAACGGCACCTATACCCAGCCCTATCTGTACACCAAGGTCTACGATTCCAACGGCGAGGTCATTTTGGAGCAGGAGCCGGTGCAGACCGTTTCGATGGCCTCCAAAACGGCGTCTTATATGGTGGAAATCCTCAAAAACGTCGTCACCGGCCCGCAGGGCACCGGCCGCAAGGCGGCGCTCGGCAACGGCATTGAGGTGGGCGGAAAGACCGGTACGACCAACGACAGCGCCGACCGCTGGTTTGCCGGCATTACGCCCTATTACACCGGCGTGGTGTGGTTCGGCTACGACAAGCCGCAGGACGTCGGCAAGTTCAGCACCAACCCGGCCCTTTACCTGTGGAAAGAGGTCATGAGCCTCGCCCATGAAAATCTGGAGCCGCGCGCCTTTGAGCTGTCGACCGAGATGAAATCGGTCGGACTCTGCGCCGACAGCGGGATGCTGGCCGGCGAATGGTGCTCGCAGGACGTGCGCGGCAGCCGCGTGATGACGGTCCGTCTGGCCGCCGAGGACATTCCCACCGGCCGCTGCACCATGCATGTGCCGGTCGAGGTGGACGCCGAGACGGGCGGCATCGCCAACGACTGGTGTCCGCTGGGCGGCCTGAAAACGGTTGCCATGCTCAGTCTTCAGCGCGAGTACCCCGCAAGCGGCGTCAGCGTGGCCGACCAGAAATACGTCGTGCCGTACACCCCGTCCGCGGGCACCTACGCCCCCTCGAGCGGCGGCCTGACCTCGGCCCCCGTCTGCACGGTGCACAGCGTGGAGAACGACGGCAACAAGCCCGAGGTCCCCCCCGAGCCGAGCGTGCCCGACGCGCCCGACGTGCCGTACTGGCCGGAGCTTCCGCCGGAGGGCGGCGACGGCAATGACCCGCCGCCCGGCCCCACAGAGCCCACCGACCCCGTGCCCCCGCCCGAAGAAAACAAACCGCCTTCGGGAGAATAACAGCGCAAAAAACCCTCTGCCGCGGCAGAGGGTTTTTTATTGGCTGTTTCCTGCGATTGGCTGTTTCCTGCGATTGGCTATTCCTGCGTGACCGAGCCGTCGCCCCACACGGGGATGGGCTCGCCGAGATACCGCGGCTTGCGGTGCAGAAGGTCGGTCTCAAGAACGGCCTTGACGCGCGCAAGCCCTTCGCGCAGGCGGTTGTAGGTCCGGTAGGTGACGCGGTCGGGCGAGGGGACGCCCCATGCGTCCAGCCCCAGACGGCGCGCCATGTAAACGGCGCGGCCGATGTGGAAATCCTGCGTCGAAATGAGCACGCTTTGGACGCAGAACACGGCCTTCGCCCGGTAAACCGAGTCATAGGTGTTGAAGCCGGCGTGGTCGAGAAAAATATCCTCGCGGGGAATGCCGTGCTCGAGCAGATATTGCAGCATTCCGGCGACCTCGTCGTATTCGGTGGTGCCGTGGTCGCCGCTGGCGATGATTTTGGGCGCCTTTCCGCTTCGGTACAGCTCGATGGCGGCGTCCAGCCGGTCGGCCAGCGTGGGAGAAGGACGGCCGTTGTCATAAACCCGCGCGCCCAGCACAAGCACGGCGTCGCAGCCGGGCGCGTCCGCGCGGTTTTGCAAAATATACGGCGCCGCGACGGCCGACACATAGCGTCCGCAGCCGTACAGCGTCAAAATACCGGCCAGAGCCAGTCCTGCGATAAGCCAAACCATTCGTTTTCCCCATTTTTTCATGTCAGCCTCGGAACCCTTTCTCGTTGCGCGCAGCGGAAAAACCGCCAATGATATCCTCTATTATAGGCCGAAAAAAAGCGGGAAACAAGCAAAAACAGCCGAAGTTAAGAAAAAATTAAGGGGGCTTCCCCGCAGATTTTTTGCCGCCGCGAACGGCGGAGAGAAAACGGCGCGGCCGCCGCGGCCACAAGAAGTGGGGGACAATCGCCTCAAAGATGCACTATATGTGCATCTTGCGCGGTGCGAAAAAGGGTGGTACGATGAAACAGAAAACAGAACAGATGTTCTGAAAACAAAAGGAGGTTACAGCTATGTTTCATTGGAAAGACTTTGCAAGGCCGGCGCTCATCCGCGCGGTGCGCACGGTGGCGCAGACGGCGGCGGCCACCATCGGCACCAGCGCCGTGATGGCGGATGTCAATTGGGCGGTGGTGGTCTCGGCGTCCCTTCTGGCCGGCGTGCTGTCGGTTTTGACCAGCATCGCGACCGGCCTGCCCGAGTGTGAATCGTAATGGGGCGCGGCATTGACAGGCTGCATCCGGAGCTTGTTCCTCTCTGCCGGGAGTTTGTGCGGCGCTGCCGGGAAGCGGGGCTGAATGTGCACGTCACTGAGACATTCCGGACCCAGGCCGAGCAGGACGCCATTTACGCCCAGGGCCGCACAAAGCCGGGCGGCATCATCTCAAACGCGCCGTACCCGAAAAGCCCGCACTGCTGGGGCGTGGCCTTTGACTTCTGCCGCAACGTCAGGGGGCGGGAGTACGACGACAGCGACGGCTTTTTTGCAAAGTGCGGAGCCGTCGGGAAGGAGCTGGGGCTGACCTGGGGCGGCGACTGGAAGCGCTTTGTCGATAAGCCGCATCTGGAGATGACAAAGTTCATGCCGGGCAGCTCGTGCAGGTGGCTTATTGCCACATACGGCACGCCGGAAAGGTTTATCGGGACATGGAGGGAACAGGACGTGACACAGGAACAGTTTAACCGGATGATGGACGCCTATCTGGCCGAGCGGGCCAGGCGCCCGGCCAGCCCGTGGGCAAAAAGCGAGCTAAAAGCGGCGGGAGAGAAAGGCATCACCGACGGCAGCAGGCCGCAGGACTTCGCCACCCGCGAGGAAGTCGCGGCGATGGTGCTGCGCGCCGGGAAATAGCGGCGGCTTTGGCCAAGAGGCGGCCGCGGCTTTGGGGAATGCCGCCTTTGCGCGCCTGGCGTTTTTGGGGGGCGGCCCTTTCTGCCGCAGAGGGCGCTTGTGATTTGGGCCGGAATCCTGTAAAATAAAAACGGGCCGGCGCGCAGAGCTTCCCGCAGTAAAGGGGGCACACACCGGCTTTTCGCTGCAAAGGCTTCCGAAACCGCAGGCGCCGCGGGCAAAGCGGCAGGAAAAGGCGCTGCGGAGAGCGGGCAATCATCCTTGGGAGGTGCAAATCACCATGTCACAGGTAACAAAGCGGGCGCTGGAGCAGTCGCTGAAGAATCTGCTGCTGAAAAAGCCGCTGACCAAAATCACCATCAACGACATCGCCGAGGACTGCGGCATCAACCGCATGACCTTTTATTACCACTTCAAGGACATTTACGATCTGGTGGAATGGTCCTGCCTGGAGGACGCCCGGCGGGCGCTGGAGGAGAAAAAGACCTGCGAGACGTGGCAGCAGGGATTTTTGCAGATTTTTGAGGCGGTACAGGAAAACAAGCCGTTTGTGCTGAATGTTTACCGCTGCGTCCACCGCGAGCAGGTCGAAAAATACCTGCAGCCGCTCGTCGACCGGCTTTTGCTTGACGTGATCGAAGAGAAGTCCGGCGGCATGATGATCCGGGACGAGGACAAGCAGTTCATTGCGCAGATTTACGGCTATGTGTTTATCGGGCTGATGCTCGACTGGATCAAAGACGACATGCGGGAGGACCCGCAGCAGATTGTGGACAGGCTGGCCAGGATGCTCAAAGGCTCCCTGTCGGCGGAGCTTTCGCGCTTTAGGCTCTGATTTTATCATTTGGCCCCGGCTGATAAAATTTTTTACACCTTCCCGCTCCGTGATAAGACTTTTATCACGGAGCTTTTTCTGCTCATTGTAAACCGTCCGGCAGCGGGTATAATGAAAGCATCAAAAGAAAACACAGGAGGTATTTGTCATGTATTACTCTGCGGGAAACTATGAATCTTTCGCCCGTCCTGAAAAACCGAAGGATGTCGACAAAAAATCGGCCTATATCATCGGCACCGGCCTTGCCGGGCTGACGGCCGCCTTTTACCTCGTGCGTGACGGCCAGATGAAGGGCGAGCACATTCATCTGCTGGAAAAGCTGGATCTGGCGGGCGGCAGCTGCGACGGCCGCAAGGACATCACCAAGGGCTTCTTCATGCGCGGCGGCCGCGAGATGGACAACCATTT
>CAKUPI010000042.1 GCA_934675045.1 uncultured Eubacteriales bacterium | reverse complement strand
TTCAGGCGGCTGAGAAATGCAACGGGAGAGATGGGATATTTCCCATCTCTCCCGTTTTCCTTATGATGCGATGCGCGCTTTCTACCGGTAAAAGGCCCTGCGCAGGCTGGCCGCCCGGCGTTTGATGCAGTCTTGCACCAGCGCGCTGTCCAGCTCCCTGTCAAAGGCGTGGATGCTCCCCCGCGGCCGGTGCAGCTCGACCCCAACGCCGGCCGCCCGCAGCGCCGCGGCATACTCGAGGGCCTCGTCGCGCAGACAGTCGACGTCCGCCGCTTCGATGTAGGCGTCGGGCAGCCCGGTCAGGCAGTCCGCTTCCGGCGGCGAGGCGTACTGCACATCCGGTATTTCTCCCGCGGGCAGATACCAGCGCCACATTTTTTCCGTCATTCCGCGGTTCCAAACCGGCGTATCGCAGCCGCGCTGCATCGACGCCGTTTTCATTCGGCGGTCCAGCACGGGGTAGAGCAGCATCTGCCGACGCAGCGCCGGTCCCCGCCTGTCGCGCGCCATGAGCGCGGCCGCCGCCGCAAGGTTTCCCCCCGCGCTGTCCCCGCCGACGGCGAGACGGCTGCCGTCGATTCCCGCGCAGCCGCCGTGCTCCGCTGCCCAGCAGAGGGCGGCATAGCAGTCCTCGGCCGCCGCGGGAAAGGGATGCCTGGGCGCCAGCCGGTAGTCCGCCCACACCACTTTGCAGGGCGTCTGAAGGGCGTACGCCCCGACGAGCGCGTAATGGTACGCGGCCCCCCGCAGGACAAAGCCGCCGCCGTGAAAGTAGACAAGGCAGGGCAGATTGCCATTTGACGGCGGCGAGCAGATCAGAATGTCCATGGGTGCTCCCCCGCCGCCGGGAATGCGCTTTTTCTCCACACGCCCCGGCCAGTCCGGAGAAAAGGGCGCCCGGCCGGGCGGCATCTGCCGGTAAACCGGCCCTCTTTGCCCGATGTACTTGCGAAAATCCGGATGAATCCACCTCTGCTCCACCGCGCCTGTCCCCCCGCATCGTTTCTCTGCCTTTCAGTATAGCGGCAAACGACGGGCCGTACAAGCCCCGCCGTCCCCTTTCTTCCAAAACCCCAACAGGAGCGCACCGTATGAACATCACCGAGCTGAAATACATCACCAGAGTCGCCGCTTTAGGCTCTATCAGCAAAGCGGCCAAGGAGCTTTTTGTCTCGCAGCCCAACATGAGCAAAACCATCAAAAAGCTGGAGCAGGAGTACGGCGTGGTGCTCTTCGAGCGCTCCCCCAAGGGCATGGTTCCCACCATCGACGGCCAGCAGTTCATTGCGCAGGCGCAGCGAATTCTCAACGAGATCGGCCGCCTCGAAAACAGCTTTTCCACCGGAAACCGCGACAACGTGGGGCTCAAGCTGGCCATTCCGCGCGCCAGCTACGCCTCCCGCGCCTTTGTGGAGTACATTCAGAGCGTTGAAGCGAGCGAAAGCATCAAGGTTCACATCAAAGAATGCAATTCTCTCGAGGCGCTGGACCATGTGGCCAGCCACAGCTACCACCTTGCCCTGCTGCGCTACGAGCTGGAAAACGAGCAATATTATCAGTCCATGATAGCCCTGAAGGGTCTGGACTGCGAAAACATCATGCGCTTTCAGTACCGCCTGCTGTGCAGCCGCGACAGCCCGCTGGTCCAAAATCCCCCCCGCAGCCGTCAGGCTCTGAGGGGCTTTATCGAGTTGCTGCACGGCGACCGCAGGCTGCTCGGCAGCGAATACGCCGACATACCGGACGGCTCCGGCCCTTCCAAGCGCATTCACGTCTACGAGCGCGGCAGCCAGTTCGCACTGCTGCAAAACGTGCCGAGCACCTATATGTGGGTTTCTCCCATGCCGGCGCAGACGCTGGAGCAGTACGGCCTGGTCGAGCTGCGCTGCCCCTGGCAGCGCGTGTGGATGCAGGATGTTCTGGTCTACCCCAGCCGCTACACCCTTCAGCATGAATCGCTCGATTTTATCGCCGCCCTCAAGCGCCAGGTTCAGGCGGTTTCCGGGGCTTGACCTTTTCCGCGAAATACTATATATTTTTATATATACCCGATATGCGAATAATAGATTTTACAAACCCTCACAGTTTTGATAAACTAATAACGAACGCAGCGCTTCCAAAAAAAACATTCTGTAAAAGCCGAAAATGGCAAAAAATCTGCCGTGTGTTCCTTTTGTTAAAAAACCGTTAAAAAATTCTGCTTAAGCGGTTACTTTTTCAAAAAACGGCCGGTTTTTGGCCCTTCAGGCAGCCGGTTTTTTTGTCTGCACGCCCAAAGGCGTCTTGCGAATAAGTTCGCTGAAAGGCCGACGAGCGGCAAACTCGCCTTTGCGCCCGCTTTGCCCGCTGAAGCTTTTCCCTTTATTTCAAGTTATAAGAGAAACAGGAGGAGAAATCAAATGGATCTGAAAACACCGCTGTACGACTGCCACGTTGCCGCCAAAGGCAAAATTGTTTCTTTCGCAGGCTATCTTTTGCCTGTACAGTACGAAGCCGGTGTCATCGCCGAGCACATGGCCGTTCGCCAGAAGGTCGGCATGTTCGACGTTTCGCATATGGCTGAAATGACGCTGTGCGGCAAGGACGCCATGAAAAACGTCCAGATGCTGGTCACCAACGAATGTGGCAATATGACCGACGGCCAGGTCAAGTACTCGACCATGTGCTACGAAAACGGCACCACCGTCGACGACCTTCTGGTCTACAAAATCGACGACGAGCACATTCTGCTGGTTGTCAACGCCGCCAACCACCTCAAGGACGTCGAGTGGATCAAGTCCCACCTGACCGGCGACGTCGTCTTTGAGGACATTTCGGACAACGTCGCGCAGATCGCCCTGCAGGGCCCCAAGGCGCTTGAGGTTATGCGCAAGGTGAGCGACGAGTCCAAGCTGCCCACCAAGTACTACACCTTTGTCCCCCGCTGCACCGTCGCCGGCAAGACCTGCCTTGTTTCGCGCACCGGCTACACCGGCGAGTTCGGCTACGAAATCTACTGCGCCCCCGGCGACGTCGCCGACATCTGGAACGCCCTTTTGGAAAACGGCAAGGAAGAGGGCCTGCTGCCCTGCGGACTCGGCTGCCGCGACACCCTGCGCTTTGAGGCCGGCATGCCCCTTTACGGCCACGAGATGGACGACACCATCACCCCCATCGAGGCCAGCCTCGGCTTCTGCGTCAAAATGAAAAAGCCCGACTTCATCGGCAAGAAGGCGCTGGAGGAAAGAGGCGCCGTCACCCGCAAGGTGTGCACGCTGAAGATCACCGGCAAGGGCATCGCCCGCGAGCATCAGGACGTCTATGCCGACGGCAGGAAAATCGGCACCACCTGCTCGGGCACGCACTGCCCCTATCTCGGCGGCGCTTTTGCCACCGCCCTGCTTGACCTGCCCTACAACGAGGTCGGCACCAAGGTCGAAATCGACGTGCGCGGCAGGCGCGTGGCGGCCGAAGTGGTCAAGACCCCCATTTACGATCGCGCCTGAGCCACCCCACTGAAAACCGAACCATCAATAATATTATAAAGGAGCAAATGAACATGAACGTGCCTAAGAATCTTCTGTATACCGCTTCCCACGAATGGGTCGAAGTCAACGGCGATACCCTGAAGCTGGGCCTGACCGATCACGCTGCCGAGCAGCTGGGCGATCTGGTCTTCATCAACCTGCCCGAAGTCGGCGATCAGGTCGTGGCCGAAGAGAACTTCGGCGATGTGGAATCGGTCAAGGCCGTCTCCGACATCATCAGCCCCGCCACCGGCGAGGTGTCGGCTGTCAACGAGGCCGCCCTTGACGAGCCCGGCTCCATCAACTCCGATCCGTACGGCGTCTGGCTGGCCGAGATCAAAAACGTCACCGCCAAAAGAGAGCTGCTCTCCCCCGAAGATTACGAAAAACTGCTCGAGCAGGAGGCTTAAGCTATGGGCTCTTATGTTCCCTCGACCCGGGAGGAACGGCGCCAGATGCTCGAGGCTTTGGGCCTGACGTCTGTGGAGCAGCTTTACGACGCTGTTCCCGCTCAGGTGGTGCTCAACCGCGAGCTTGATCTGCCCTGCGCCCGTTCCGAAATGGAAGTCAGACGCGTCATGGAAGGCATCGCCGGGGAAAACAGGGTTTTCCCCACCGTCTTCCGCGGCGCCGGCGCCTATCGCCACTATATCCCCTCTATCGTCAAGTACATTCCCGCCAAAGAGGAGTTTTTGACCTCGTACACCCCCTATCAGCCCGAGATCAGCCAGGGCGTGCTGCAATCGATCTTTGAGTACCAGACCGAGATGTGCCAGCTGATGGGCATGCCCATTTCCAACGCCTCGGTGTATGACGGCGCCACCGCCGCCGGCGAGGCGGCTGCGATGTGCCGCGAGCGCAAGCGCACCAAGACCTTTGTCTCGGCCGCCGCCCAGCCCGACACCATCGAGGTCATGCGCACCTACTGCCAGGCCGCCAACGCCGAGCTGATCGTCGTGCCCGCCAAGGATGGCCGCACCGACATCGAGGCGCTCGACAGCCTCCTTGACGACACCTCCGCCTCCTTCTATGTCCAGCAGCCCAACTACTTCGGCCTGCTCGAGGACTGCGAGGCGCTGGGCGAGGTCGCCCACAAGCACGGCGCCAAGTTCATCATGGGCTGCAACCCCATCGCGCTCGGCATTCTCAAGACCCCCGGCGAGTGCGGCGCCGACATCGCCACGGCCGAAGGCCAGCCCCTCGGTCTGGGCATCGCCTTCGGCGGCCCTTATCTCGGCGTCATGACCTGCACGGAAAAAATGATGCGCAAAATGCCCGGCCGCATCGTCGGTGAAACGACCGATGCCGAGGGCAACCGCTGCTTTGTTCTGACCCTTCAGGCGCGTGAGCAGCACATCCGCCGCGAAAAGGCGTCGAGCAACATCTGCTCCAACCAGGCGCTCTGCGCCCTGACTGCTTCGGTCTATCTGGCCGCCATGGGCCCCAAGGGCCTGGAGGAGGTCGCCGAGCAGTGCTACGCCAAGGCGCATTACGCCGCCGAGCAGCTGGCCGCCGCCGGGTATTCCCTCAGGCACAGCGGCGAGTTTTTCCACGAGTTTGTCACCGCCTGCCCCTGCCCGCCCGAAAAGCTGATGGCCCGTCTTGAGGAAGAGGGCATTCTGGGCGGCCTGCCCCTCTGCGGCAGCGACGGCGCTTTCATCCTCTGGTGTGTGACCGAGGCAAACACCTGCGAGGAAATCGATCGGCTTGTTAAAATCGCGAAGGAGGTGGCGGCAGAATGAACCTGATTTTTGAAAGCAGCGTCAGCGGACGCAGATGCACCACGCTGCCCCAGTGCGATGTTCCCGCGGTCAGGCTGCCCGACAGCCTGCGCCGCGCGCAGGCTCCCCGGCTCCCCGAGCTGAGCGAGACCGACATCAGCAGACACTACACCAAGCTGGCCAAGCGCGTTTACGGCGTCAACAACGGCTTTTATCCGCTCGGCTCGTGCACCATGAAGTACAACCCCCGCATCAACGAGGAAATGGCCGCTCTGCCCGGCTTTACCATGGTTCACCCCCTTCAGCCGGTCTCCACGGTGCAGGGCTGCCTCAAGGTGATGGGGCTGGCCGAGCAGTATCTGTGCGAAATCACCGGCATGGACAAGATGACCTTCCAGCCGGCGGCCGGCGCGCACGGCGAGCTGACCGGCGTGCTGCTCATCAAGCAGTACCACAAAATGCGCGGCGACACCAAGCGCACCAAGATCATCGTGCCCGACTCGGCGCACGGCACCAACCCCGCCACCGCCGTCATGGCCGGCTTTACCTGCGTCAACGTCCCCTCTAACCCCGAGGGCGGCATCGACCTTGAAAAGCTGCGCGCCGCCGTCGGCGAGGACACCGCCGGCCTGATGCTGACCAACCCCAACACGCTGGGCATTTTTGACAAGAACATTCTTGAAATCACCCAGATCATCCACGACGCCGGCGGTCTGTGCTATTACGACGGCGCCAACCTCAACGCCGTCATGGGCGTCGCCCGCCCCGGCGATATGGGCTTTGACGCCGTTCACCTCAACCTGCACAAGACCTTCTCGACCCCGCACGGCGGCGGCGGCCCCGGCAGCGGTGCCGTCGGCTGCAAGGACTTCCTCGCGGCCTACCTGCCCCATCCCCACCCCGTCTGCAAGGACGGCGTTTACAGCCTCGACACCGACATGCCGGAGTCCTTCGGCCGCATGAAGGCTTTTTACGGCAACTTCCTCGTCGTCGTCAAGGCGCTCACCTACATTCTGACCCTCGGCCGCGAGGGCATTCCCGAGGCCGCGCAGAATGCCGTTTTGAACGCCAACTACCTCAAGCACCTGCTCGAGGACACCTACGACGTTCACACCAAGGGCCACTGCATGCACGAGTTCATCATCACGATGGACAAGATGCACAAGGAGAAGGGCGTGACGGCCACCGACATCGCCAAGGCAATGATCGACGCCGGCATGCACCCGCCCACGATGTACTTCCCCCTGATCGTGCCCGAGGACCTCATGGTCGAGCCGACCGAAACCGAGAGCAAGACCATGCTGGACGAGGTGGCCGTTTTGATGAAGGAGATTTACAAAAAGGCCGAGCAGTGCCCCGAGCAGATGCACAATCTGCCCGAGAATACGGTCATCCGGCGCCCTGACGAGGTCAAGGCCGCCCGCGAGCCGGTGGTTTGCTACCACTTTGACGTATGATCGATAAAACACAGATCATCTGCACCTCTTCCTTTGACCCGTATCACAATCAGGCGCTGGAAGAATACCTGTTTGACCATGTTGCGGACGACACCTGCATCCTTTACCTGTGGCAGAACCGCCAGACCGTTGTGATTGGACAAAATCAGAACGCCTGGCAGGAATGCCGGGTCCGGGAGCTGGAGCAGGACGGCGGGCATCTCGCCCGCCGCCTCTCCGGCGGCGGCGCCGTTTTTCACGACCTGGGCAACCTCAACTTCACCTTTGCCGTTCCCCGCCGGGCGTATGACGTCGCCAGGCAGTCCGAGGTCATTTGCCGCGCGGTGGCCAGCTACGGCCTGCACGTCGAGCGCAGCGGGCGCAACGACATCACGGTGGACGGCCGCAAGTTTTCGGGCAACGCCTTTTTCAAGCGGGGCGACAAAGCCTATCACCACGGCACGCTGCTCATCTCTTCGGACATGCTTCAGGTTTCCAAGTACTTGAATGTCCCGCAGGACAAGCTGCGCTCCAAGGGCGTGCGCTCCGTCGCGGCCCGCGTCGCCAACCTGTCGGACTTCTGCCCGGACATCACGGTGGACAGCATCAAGGAGCGGCTGGCGCAGGCGCTTGCGGACGTGTACGGCGCCGCTCCCCAAACGCTCACCGAGGCCGACTGCGACGCGCAGGCCATCGCCGCGCTTACGCAGAAATACGCTTCGTGGGAATGGCGCTTCGGCCGGAAAATCCCCTTTGAGCACGAGATTGCCGAGCGTTTCCCCTGGGGCGGAATCAGCATTCAGCTGTCTGCCGAGGGCGGCGTCATCACCCATGCGGCGGTCTACTCCGACGCCATGGACAGCGTTTTTATCCATCAGCTGTCCGAGTGTCTGGCGGGCCAGCCCTACTCCTCGGCCGCGCTGCGCCGTGCTCTTTCGGGTCTGGTCGTCGACGCCGAGCTCGGGTACGAGGCCACCCCGCAGATGCTGAGCGACATTGACGGCCTGCTGGCACGGCAAAACTTTTAATTCCTGCGATGGGGAGCTTTTTTGCACCGGTAAAAAGGCGCTTCCCCATCGCTTTTTTTCTGCGCTGCATCGGCATGCAGCAGCATTACAAACCAGGAGGGACACCATTTTGGACAACACCTATCAGCTTATCGTCATCGGCGCCGGCCCCGGCGGCTATGTGGCCGCCATCCGCGCCGCGCAGCTGGGACTGAAAACGGCCGTCATCGAAAACCGCGAGGTGGGCGGCACCTGCCTCAACCGCGGCTGCATCCCCACCAAATCCATGCTGCACTCGGCCGAGCTCTACCACGAGGCGGTGACCAACTTCGAAACGCTGGGCCTGAGCGCCGAAAACGTCAGCTTTGACGCCGGCAAGATTCAGGACCGCAAGGAAGAGGTCGTCACCCGGCTGCGCGGCGGCATCGAGCAGCTCTTCAAGAGCAACGGCGTTGCGCACCTCGTCGGAACGGGCACCATTCTGGACCCGCACACCGTCCGCTTCACCCCCAGGGAGGGGGAGGCCGCCCTGCTTCAGACCGAGCACATTCTCATTGCCACCGGCAGCAATCCCGCCAACCCGCCGGTCGAGGGCATGGACCTGCCGGGCGTCATCACCAGCGACGAGCTGCTTGAGCTGCGCAAAATGCCCGAGCACCTGATTGTGGCCGGCGCCGGCGTCATCGGCATGGAATTCGCCTCGATGTACAACGCCTTCGGCAAGCAGGTCACCATCATGGCCTCCCGCGACCGCATCCTGCCCAAGGTGGACAAGGAACTGGCGCAGAACCTGTCGGCCGTTCTGAAAAAGCGCGGCGTCAAAATCGTCACCAAGGCCCGCCTGAAAAAAATCACGCAGGCGGAAAACGGTCAGCTGGAATGCTGGTATCTCGACGGCGAAACCTTCAAGAGCGTCACCGGCGACTGCGTGCTGCTGGCCGCCGGCCGCCGCGCCAACACCGCCTGCCTGTTCGGCGAGGGCTTTTCCGTCGAGCAGGACGACAAGGGCGCCATCGTAGTCGACGCCTTCTTCCGCACGAGTGTGCCGGGCGTCTACGCCATCGGCGATGTCATTCCCGGTATGCAGCTGGCCCACGTCGCCTCGGCCGAGGGCATCTGCGCCGTCGAGCACATGCTGGGCAAAGAGCCCTCCATCGACTTAAACGTCGTCCCCGACTGCATCTACACCAACCCCGAAATCGCCTCGACCGGCCTGACCGAAGAACAGGCCCGCGAAAAGGGAATCAACGTCAAAACCGGCAAGGCTTCCATGCTGTCCAACGGCAAGTCCCTGCTGTCGCTTCAGGACCGCGGCTTTATCAAAATCGTCTACGACGCGGACAACGACTGCATCATCGGCGCGCAGCTGATGTGCGCGCGGGCCACCGACATGATCAACGAGCTTTCCACCGCCATTGTCAACCGTCTCAGCTACCGCCAGCTGACCGCCGTTATCCGGCCCCACCCCACCTTCGGCGAGGCGGTCACCGAGGCCATCGAGGATATGGAGGCAATGGCCATTCACATCGCCCGCAAGCGCGCGCGCTGAAGGGCGGTTTTCCGGCCCCTGCGCCGCCCGGCGCGGGGGCATTGATTCGAGCGGGCGGAGTCCGGCTGCCAAGCCGCGTCCGGCCCGCCGCAGCTGCATAAGGATGATGCTCTTTGATGACTGCTTACAACGATAACCAGGAAACCCCCGCGGCGCAGCCCGAGGTGCTGTGCCGCAATCCGCAGGTTCTGCTATGGACGGCCGGCGCTTTGACGGCCGAAGCGCTGGCGGCGCAGGCGCTGCGCCTTTGCCCGCGGGAACCGCTTGCGCTGCTGACCGATCTTGCGCCCGGCGGCGAAGCGCAGGCCCTGCTCCCCCTTTCGGCGCGGGCGCAGGCTGTCGTTTGCCTGACCCCGGACGGCGACATCGGCGCCGGTATCGCCTCGGCGCTGTCCGCCGCCGGTGAGGCGGGCGCTGCCGTCTTTTTTGTCTCTGCCGCACAGGCCGGCGCCGTGCGCGATGCCTTTCACCCGGCGTACCGCAAATGGCTGCGCAAGCGCAAAATCCGCGCCCGCGACGCCCTGACGCCCGAGGAGCGCGAGCGGCTGTCGGCTCTGGCCGTGCGGCAGATTATCGACTCCCCGGAGTTTCAGCGGGCGCAGACCGTCATGCTCTACCGCGCCGTGCGCGGCGAGGTCCGCCTGAACGCGCTGGAAGCGGCGCCCGAGGCGCGCGGAAAGCGGCTTGTCTACCCCCTCTGCGTCAGCCAGACCGAGATGAAGGCCTTTTACCCCCTTTCAGAGGATTCGTGGAAATCCGGCTACTGCGGCATTGCCGAGCCGGTTGCGGAAAAATCCGCCGAAGTCGCGCCCGGGGACATTGACCTTGTGCTCTGCCCCTGCACGGTGTTTGACGAGCAGGGCAACCGCATGGGCATGGGAGCCGGTTTTTACGACCGCTATCTGCCGCGCTGCACCAACGCGCACATCGCTTCGGTCGCCTTCGAGGTGCAGAAAACGGCGCAGGTGCCCGTAGACCCGTGGGACAGGGCCATGCAGATCACCTTTACCGAGGCGGGAACCTACCGCCCAAAGCCCTGATTCCGCACGCCGAGCCCGGCGGCCCCGGCTTTATTTCCCTGCGGCTTTTCGCGCGTCAAAACGCGGCGGACTGCGCGCGATGCGGCGGCCCGCTGCATCCTTACAGCGCTTTTAGCACAGCAAAAACGAGGTGTAATGCAAAGCATTACACCTCGTTTTCTTTCCACGGCCCCGCTCACCGTCCCCCTTATGGGCAAAAACGGCGGCGGCCGCGGGCGTTTTTTTCAGTTTTCCTGCTGCGCGGGCACAAGCCGTCCGCCACGCATGTTCAGTACCCTGTCGGCGTAGTCCAGAAAGGCTATATTGTGGGTGCTGACAATCACGGTGACGCCCTGCCGGCTGATGCCCCGAAACAGCTCCATAATCCGCCGGGAATGGGCCGGGTCCAGATTGCAGGTCGGCTCGTCGGCCACCACAATACCGGGCGAATTGATCATGGCCCGGGCAATGGCGGCCCTGCGCCCTTCGCCGCCCGAAAGGCTGGCCGGGTACGCGTCGCGCCTGTCCGAAAGCCCCACCTGCTCCAGCAGCGCCTCTGCCCTGCGGCTCACGTCCTGCTTGTGCCGTGCCAGCCCGGCCGGCAGGCACACGTTTTTCCACACGGTGAGGTTTTTCAGCAGCCCCTGCCCCTGCGGAATGTATCCGATCCTGGTGCTGCGCAGGTCGGCCAGCTGCCGGCTGGTCTTTGCGCACAGGTCCTCACCGTCCAGCAGTATCTGCCCCTCCGTGGGCCGCAACATACCGGTCATCATGTTCAGC
>CAKUPI010000041.1 GCA_934675045.1 uncultured Eubacteriales bacterium | reverse complement strand
GAAAACTTGCCGTATACATCCTGTATGGAGGTGCCTGCAATGCCGTTGGCCGGATTGACAAAAAAGAAGCAAAAAGGGCCCAGCCCGGAACAGCAGCAGCTGCTCGAGGAATATTATGCCGTCAAGCTCGAGCTTGACTGTGCGCGCGGCGTTTTCGAGCAGGTGACCGATTCCGATCTCATTTCCGCCGTCGTCTTTGAAATCAACGCCCTGCAAAAGCGGTATTCCCACCTGCTGACCCTTTTGCGCGAGCAAAACGTCTGCGACTTCCGCATCGTTCGCTGACGGCGGAGCTGCCGAAGGCCGCAAAGCCCGGCAGATCCGGCAGCCTAAAGCCGCCCCCTTGGGGCGGTTTTTTTGTGGTACAAGAAAGAAAACTGCACAAGAGCACATTATCAAAACTTCGATATATTGAGCATATTGACGAAACGGGGGGTGCGTGGTATAATATGAATAAAATCCAAGCTGAGAAAATTGTTGACTGCGGAGGATGGGGATATGAGAAGGCTTTTCTTTAAAAGGATGTCTTGCAGGCAGGGGCTTGTCGTCGCGCTGGCGGCGGCGGGTCTGTTGCTGCTGTACATCCTGCATCTGTGGAGCGCCGCCTTTGAGATGCGCGCGCTGTATGCCGGCGGGCTGACAGGCAGCCTGCGGGTGCTGGCGCAGGATCTGGAGTGGGTGCAGGCGGGGCAGCCCCTGCCGCAGGACATTGCGCGGCAGGCGCGCGAGATTGGGCAGTGGTGCTCGATGGGCTCCCACGTTTGGAGTGGCCAGTCGGACTTTCCGATCGGGCAGGGGACCGTCGGGAAGGTCATGCACGTCATCTACTCGGAGCTTGGTAAAAAGGAGTCGCTGGACGGGCGCGATCTCGTTTATTTAAAGGCCGTCGCCGAGGAGTGCCGGAGGCTGTACGACGCGTTTTATCAAAGCCGCGAGGGCGGGGCAGCCGTGCAGCGCCACCGGTGGATGACGGCGGGCTATTACAGAGAGCAGTTTGAAGCCTTTAAAGAGCGCTTTGACAGAAATTATGGCCGCGGGGCCTTTTACGATCCGGTCGCCGACACAGTCCCTTAAAGAACAAGACTGCGGGTTTTACAGTGCAGGCTCCGCGCGCAGCGCGCGGTTTCACCGGTTTTCTGCGGAAAATCGGCGGGTTAGGGTGATTTTCCCCGGCACATGTCCGGGGAAAATCCCATTTAAAAGCGAAAAATTCGGCAGGCCGGATTTTTTCGACAGGCGAAAGCCGCAGGAGAGGAAAAATGCATAAGGGCGGGCTGCTGAAACCTCAAATTGTTGAGCGGATTGACGGAAAATGGGGGCGCGGTATCCCATAAGCAGAAGCAAAACGGAGAAAACGGCTTTCGGCGGAAAAGGATCAGAGCAGCCGCAGGACACAGAACAAAGGTGCAGCGTTTGGAGAAAGGAGCCGGGGCATGATTCGGGCTTTATCGGGCGCGGGAATGCGCAGAGGTCTGACAAAAAGGCAGAGGGCCGCCCTTTGGGCCGCGCTTTTTCTGGCAGTGTACCTGCTGGCCTTTATCGTCCGCGCCGGGGCGGTCACCCGCCAAAACAGGCAGGGCTATGTCCTTGCGCTAATCGGCGAGCTGGAGGTTACGGCGTATAATCTGGCGCAGGCGCAGGCCGGGGAGGAAATGCTGCCCGGCGCGGCCGAAAACGCGGCCAAGGCCCATGACTGCCTGGTCAACGGCGCGGAAACGACGCGGTACCTCTCGTGGACGCTGCGGGAGCAGTCCTTTGCGCCGCGCCGCACGGGCGGGCTGGAAAGGGCGCTGTGGAGGATTGTCCATCAATTTTCCAAGGGCAAAAGCCTGACGGACGGGCAGGCCGCGTATTTGCAGGGGGCGGCGCGCGCAATGGAGCGGTTCTGCGCGGCGTTCCCGGCGCAGGACGGCGGCATACCGCATCGCTGTCTCACGCCGGCGTACTATGCCCGGCAGCTTGCCGCCCTTGAGGAGCGGCTTGCCGCGCTCGAGGAGGAGCTGGGCAAGAGCTGAGACCGGCCGCGGCGGACAAGGAAAACCGCCGCGGGAGCGCCGGGGCAGACGGCACAGCATCGCCGCGCCGGCCGCCCGGCAGGGACAGGGGAAAATCACGGCTTTTTGCCCGGCCGGCAGGGAAAAGGGACTTTGGCCGCCTTCGCAGAGGCTTCTGCGGGGGCGGCGCTTTTCGCTTTAAAGGATAAGCTTGCAAGAACAAGGCAAAACGGCTATAATAAGCCACATATCCTTTTGACAGATAAACCGCGAAAGAGGAGGAGCTTTTTTGGAACAGACACAGCAGCCCGGCTTTTTCCGCCGCATGATTCAGCTGGCGCTGCCGATTTCGCTGCAAAACATGCTGACATCGTGTGCGGGTCTGGTCGACACCGCCATGGTGGTCGGGCTGGGCAATGCGGCGACGGCCGCCGTCGGCGTTGCCGGACGCTGGACTTTTTTTCTGAACATCTTTCTGTTTGGCTTTTGCTCGGGCAGCTCGGCCCTGATTTCACAATATTGGGGCGCGCGCGACAAAAAGAGCATTCACCGGACCTTCGGCCTGGCGCTGGTGTGCGCGCTGGTCGCCGCCCTTTTGTACAATGTGGCCGCTGTGGCCTTTGCAGAGCCGATGATCCGCGTCTTTACGGCAGAGGCCGAGGTCGTCGAGGCGGCCGTGATCTATCTGCGCACCGCCTGCTTTACCGCCGTCTTTCTCGCCTTCAACATGCTGGCCGGCGCGGCGCTGCGCGCCACCGAGGACGTCGTCAGCCCGCTTTTGTGCTCGGGCGTGTCGGTCGTGGCCAACAGCATTTTAAACTATCTGCTCATTTACGGAAAACTCGGGCTGCCCGCCATGGGCGTGCGGGGCGCGGCGCTGGCCACCGTGCTTTCAACGGCCCTCGGCTCGGTGCTGCTCCTGCTGTGGGCCTGGCACAAAAAGGGCATCATCATTGCGCCGCTGCGCGAGCTGACCGACTTCAGCCGCGACTTTGTGCGCCGGTACTTCACCGTGGCCACCCCCGTGATCGGCAACGAGGCGCTGTGGGCCGTCGGCACCAACATCTACGTCATGGTGCTGGCGCGGCAGGGGGCGGAAAACTACGCCGGCTACACCATGTACAACTCGGTTGAGCAGTTGGTCTTTGTCTTTTTTGTCGGCATGTGCCACGCCTGCGCCATCATGGTGGGCAAGGCGGTGGGCGAGGGGAAGCTCGACGAGGCGTACCACACCGCGCGCCGGTTTATGGTGGCGACCCCCTTTGTCGCCGCCGTCGTCGGCGTGCTGCTGATTGCGGTGCGCAACCCCATCCTCGGCCTGCTGCCGGTCGAGACCGAGGGGGCGAGGAAGGTCGCCTCGGACCTGCTTTTGATTTACGCCTGCTGGATGCCCGTCCGGCAGGTGCCCTACATCGCCATCGTCGGATCCTTCCGCGCGGGCGGCGACATGCGCACGGGGCTGTATTTTGACCTGATCGGCGTGTTTTTGTGCGGCATTCCCGTCGTCGCCCTGCTGGGACTGGTCGTTTGTGTGCCCTTTCAGCTTCTGGTGCTGGCCATGTTTGTGGCCGAGGACTCGGTGAAAGTGGTGTTGTGCCTGCACAGGTTCCGCAGCAGGCAGTGGATTCGCCGGCTGACCCTGCCCGGCGACAATGCTTTTGAAAGTTAAGGAGGGAATACCCATGGCTATGAATGTCAATCCGGTGCGGGGCACCCGCGATTTTCTGTATCAGGAGGTTCTGCTGCGCGACTATGTGCAGAGCGTCATTCTGGACACCTACCGCGAGTGCGGCTTCACCCGCATCGCCACGCCGGCGCTTGAAAACATCGAGCTTTTGGACAAAAGCGACGGCGGCGAAAACCTGAGCCTGATTTTTAAGATTCTCAAGCGCGGGCAAAAGCTCGACCTGTCGCAGGACAACCTGCAGGAAAAGGATCTGGTCGATATGGGCCTGCGCTACGACCTGACGCTGCCGCTGTCGCGCTACTTTGCCAACAACCGCGCCAAGCTGCGCGAGCCTTTCAAGGTCATTCAAATAGACAAGGTCTACCGCGCCGAGCGCCCGCAGAAGGGCCGTATGCGCGAGTTTTACCAGTGCGACATCGACATTCTGGGCGACAGCTCGTGCGACGCCGAGACCGAGCTGATTTACGTCACGGCCAAGGCGCTGCGCCGTCTGGGCTTTGAGGGCTTTACCGTCCGCGTCAACGACCGGCGCATTCTGACCGACATGATCATCGCCGCCGGGTTCCCGGCCGACGGCGTGCCGTCGGTGTGCATCACCTTCGACAAGCTGGACAAGGTCGGCATGGAGGGCGTGCGGCAGGAGCTTTTGGAAAAAGGCTTCCCGGCCGAAACGGTGGAGCGCTTCTGCGCCATGGCCTGCGCCGAGGGCGACATGCTCGAAAGGGCGGCCGAGCTGTGTACCGACAAAAGCGTCGCCGAGAACCTCAAAACGGTGATGGAGCGCAGCCGCACGCTGGCGCAGGGCGCCTATCAGGTCGTCTACGACAAGAGCCTGGTGCGCGGCATGGGCTATTACACCGGCATGGTGTTCGAGATAGCCTCTGACAAGTTCTCCGGCTCGATCGCCGGCGGCGGCCGCTACGACAAAATGGTGGGCAAGCTGGCGGGCGACGAGGTGCCGGCCGTCGGATTTTCCATCGGCTTTGAGCGTATTCTGCAAATCCTGACCGAGGCCGGCTACACGCCGCCCAAGACCCGTGACCGCGTCGCGCTGCTGTACGACCGCGGGCAGGACGATTTTCTGGCCGTGATGGAGTGCGCCGAAAGGGTGCGCGCCGGCGGCTGCGAGGTCACCGTCATTGCCAAGGGCAAAAAGATGGGCAGGCAGCTGGACGCCCTGCGCGAAGAGGGCTTTGACAGCCGCATGATCTTCGGCCGCGACGAAAGCCCCGCTCCCTTTATGGACCGCTGAAAGGAAAAGCGCGCTGCAAAGCAGTCATGCGTTTGCAGCGCGCTTTCGGGCCTGAAAGGCCCTTTTTGTATTCAAAAAACAGGGGGAAGGCTACCGGAGAAGCTGGCGGATCTCGTCCTCGGAGCGGACGCCGACCAGACGCTGGGCGAGCTGGCCGTCTTTGAAAAGAATCAGGGTGGGAATGCTCATAACGCCGTATTTGCGGGCCAGCTCCCGGTTTTCGTCGACGTTGACCTTGACGATTTTGCGGGAGGGAGGCAGAGCTTCGGCAATGCCGTCCAGTACGGGGGCCAGCATTTTGCAGGGGTTGCACCAGGCGGCGAAAAAGTCGACCAGAACGACCTCGGCGCCGGTGACGGTTTGCTCAAAATTGCTTTGATGAATGGTCTCAACAGCCATGCTGCTCATCCTTTCTGCGCGTTTGGCTTTAGTATGCACAAAGCGTTGGAAAATATTTTACTCTTCCATTATACCCTGTTTTGCGCAAAAGCACTGTGAACTTTCCGCAAATTATGTTAGAATAAAAAGTAAAATGGGCGGGTATGCACCGGCGGCGGCTCCGAGGGGCACGGCCGGCGGCCGTCCGGCCATTGGGAAAATCTGTCCTGCAAGGGGGAATCCGTCACGCAGCTGCTGACTGAAGCCATTGACAAATCGCACATCGGCGAGTTTTCGACGCTGACGCTGGCCCATATCGGGGACGGCGTCTTTGAGCTGCTGGCCCGCACGCACGCCGCGGTCGAGGGCAACTGCCGCGTCGAGCACATTCACCGCCGTACCGTCGAGCTGGTCTCGGCCGGGGCGCAGGCGCGCGCGGCCGAGGCGCTGCTGCCCTGCCTGACGGCCGAGGAGACGGCCGTTTACAAGCGGGGGCGCAACGCCAAGCCCAAGACGGCTCCGGCGCACGCCACGCTGGCCGAGTACGCCCGCGCCACCGGGCTCGAGGCGCTGTTCGGCATGCTCTACCTCACCGGGCAGGCGGAGCGCATTCTGGAGCTGTGGCGGTACATTCTCGAAAACGGAGAGTCCGCATGAAGCCCCTGCGTCGTGTGCTGCTGCTTCTGCTGGCGCTGGGCCTGCTGGCCGCAGCCGCCTATGTCTACGCGCGCTGCATCGAGCCGCGCCGCCTGCACATCGAAACGGTCCGGGTGCAAAACGCCGGGCTGCCCGCGCCGGTGCGCATCGCCGTATTCAGCGACGTGCACCTCGGCAACGGCGTGGAGACCGAGGACCTGCGCAGGCTGGTGCGCACCGTCAACGAGCAGCGGGCGGACGCCGTCCTCTTTCTCGGCGATTTTTACGAAAACTACGAGCAGTACGGGGGCGATCCGGAGGCCGACGCCGCGGCGCTGCGGGGCATCACCGCGCCGGTCAGGCTGGCGGTGTGGGGCAACCACGACATGGGGGGCGGCGCCTTTCGCATTTACCCCGAGGTCATGGAAAAGGGCGGCTTTACGCTGCTCGAAAACGAGAGCTTTGCCGCGCGGCAGCTCGGAATCTGCTTTGTCGGCGCGGCCGACACCATTTTCGGAAGGCCCGATGTGGCAGAGCTGTGGTCGGAAGAGCTGTACAACATTCTGCTGGTGCACGAGCCGGATTATGCGCTCGAGGTCTCCGGCGCGGCGCTGCAGCTTTCGGGGCACTCGCACGGCGGGCAGGTGTATTTGCCCCTGATCGGCGCGCCCCACGTGCCCCTGGGCGCGCGGCACTACCTGCGCGGCCTGTACCACAAGGAGGACGGCGGGCTGGTCTATGTCACGCGGGGCATCGGCATGTCGATTTTGCCCTATCGCTTCGGCTCAGTGCCGGAATTAACCGTGATCGAGGTGGAATGATGGCGTCGGAACGTCTGGATAAGCTGGTGGCGCAGGCGCGCTTTCTGACCCGCAGGGAGGCGCGCGAGGCCATTCGCGGCGGGCGGGTGTGCGTGGACGGGCAGGTCTGCCGCAGGCTCGATGCACACGTCGACCCCGAGGTGCAGCGCGTAGACTTCAGCGGCGAGCGCCTGTACGGGCGGCAGCCGGTGCTTCTGATGATGAACAAGCCGGCCGGGGTTCTGACGGCGGCCAGAGACGGCCGCGACAGGACCTTTCAGGACCTGCTGCCGGAAAAGTATGCCCGCCTGGGGCTGTCGGCCGCCGGAAGGCTGGACAAGGACGCCGAAGGCCTGCTTTTGCTGACCGACGACGGCGAGCTGGTGCACCGCATCATTTCGCCGCGCTGGAAAACCGAAAAGCTCTACTATGTCGAGCTGGACGCCCCCGCCGCAGGGGAGGACGTTCCGGCCTTTGCGGCCGGGCTGGACCTGGGCGACTTTGTCGCGCAACCCGCGGCGCTGACCGTGCTCCCCGGGGACGGCAGGGCCTGCACCGTCGCGCTGACCGAGGGAAAATTCCACCAGGTCAAGCGGATGTTTCTGGCGCGCGGCAAAAAAGTTTTAATATTGAAAAGATTAAAAATCGGAACTTTAGAGCTGGATAAAAGCCTGAAAACAGGCGAAATACGCGAATTATCGGAACTTGAGAGGAGGAGCTTGTATGAGATGACGGGGCTTGAGCGATAAATTACACTTTTTTCTTTGCAAATTCTTGTTGAAAAAAGATAAAAGATGCATTAAACTATACATAGTGTGTTCTGGCCTTTTATTTAAAATAGACAAAGGGTGATCGTAAGTGGCAGCAAGACTGTTTCAAAGCATCCTTCTCGAAATCAAGAGCAAGGTATCTTTTATGCTGGGAGTCGTAGACGCAGCGGGAAATATCGTATCGTGCACGGAGCTGCGGTTTATCGGCGAAAACATCGAAGCCGCCGGTGAGTTCTTTGCCGCCGGCGTGGAAGAGGGGGAATTTGGCGGTTACTGCTTTCATTTGCTGAGCGGCTATGAAAACGGATCGGAATATGCCGTTTTCGCCAGCCAGAAGGGCGACAGCGCCGCGATGGTGTGCGCCGTTACGGCCGTGGCCATCAGCAACAGCCAGTCGCTGTATGACGAAAAGCACGACAAGGTGACCTTTATCAAAAAGATTCTGCTCGACAACATTCTGCCGGGCGATATTTACATCAAATCGCGCGAGATGAACTTCAGCAGCGACGCGCGCCGGGTGGTGTACCTTGTGCGCATGAACGACCGGCAGGACGCCGCCGCCGTCGAGGCGCTGCAGCGGCTCTTCCCCGACCGGCAGAAGGACTTCGCCATCACCATCAACGAGAGCGAGGTCGTGCTGGTCAAGGAGCTCAAGGGGGCCGATTCCAGGGAAATCGCCAACATCGCCAAGCTGATCGACACGACGCTGGAGGAAGAGCTGCACCTCGAGCACGTCATCGGCGTCGGTGCGGTGGCGGGCCAGCTCAAGGACGTGGCCCGGTCTTTCAAAGAGGCGCAGATCGCCGTCGACATCGGCCGCGTGTTTGACGAGGACATGACCATCATGAACTTTGAAAACCTGGGCATCGGCCGTCTGATTTACCAGCTGCCGACGACGCTGTGCGAAATGTTCCTGTCCGAGGTTTTCAGAAAGGGCTCCATCGAGTCGCTGGACGAGGAGACGCTGTTCACCATCCAGAAATTCTTTGAAAACAACCTCAACGTGTCCGAGACGTCGCGCAAGCTCTTTGTGCACCGCAACACGCTGGTTTATCGGCTGGAGAAAATCAAAAAAATTACGGGGCTCGATTTGCGCGAGTTTGACAACGCCATTGTTTTGAAGGTGGCGCTGATGGTCAAAAAGTATCTCAAATCGCGGGAGAGCTTTTCGTAAAAGGGGCGGGCTGCCCAAGGTGCGGCCGGTCTTTGCAGGAGCCGCCCGAGCACGCGCGGCTCTTTTGCACGTTCCTTCGTTCTTTTCGGCACAAGTGGAGGCTAATTCCTGACATGGTAAAATTGCTCGATGCATACAAGACGTACGACAACGGGACCAAGGCGTTAAAGGGCGTTACCCTGACCATTGAGGACGGGGAGTTCGTTTTTATTGTCGGCCCCTCGGGGTCGGGCAAATCGACCATTATCAAGATGCTGGCAGCCGAGGTCAGGCCGACCTCGGGAAAGGTGACGGTCAACGGCTTCAGCATCGAATCGATTAAGCAGCGCGAAATCCCCTATCTGCGCCGCACCATCGGGGTGGTTTTTCAGGATTTCCGCTTAATCGACAACAAGACGGTGTACGAAAACGTCGCCTTTGTCATGCGGGCCGTCGGCGCGTCGCCGCGCCTTATCAAAAAGCGGGTGCCGTATGTGCTCGACCTGGTCGGCCTGCTGCACAAATCGCGCCGGCTGCCCAGTCAGCTTTCGGGCGGCGAGCAGCAGCGCGTCGCCATCGCCCGTGCGCTGGTCAACAATCCCACGATGATCATTGCCGACGAGCCGACGGGCAACCTTGACCCCGCGCGCTCGCTCGAGCTGATGATGCTGCTGGAAAAAATCAACATGCTTGGCACGACGGTTGTCATTGTCACCCACGAAAAGGAGCTGGTCAACCAGTTTGAAAAGCGGGTGGTCGCCATCGACGGCGGCATTGTTATCAGCGACAGGATGGGCGGGTATTACAGCGATGGGCAAATACAGCACTAAATATTTTTTCCACGAAGGGCTGCACAGCATCTTCGTGCACGGCTTTATGAGCTTTGCCGCGGTGACCGTCATCGCCGCCTGCCTGCTCATCACCGGCACCTTCGGGCTGGTGGCCTACAACATCGATCTTCTGATAGACGGACTCGAGTCGCAGAACGAAATTGTCGTGTACATCGACGAAAGCTATACGCGCGAGCAGGCGCTGGCGCTGAAAACGCAGATTCTCGGCATTGACAATGTGAAAGAGGTCGTTTTCGTCAGCAAGGAGGAGCTGTTTGAGGGCTACCTTGCCACGCTGGGCGAGAACGCCGAGGTGATGGAGGGGCTGCGCGAGGACAACCCGCTGCGCGACGGCTACCGCGTGATCATGAAGGACGTCGCGCTGCACGCGCAGACGGTGTCGGAGCTGGAAAAGGTGACGGGCATTGCCTCGACCAGCAGCCAGAAGGAAATCTCCGACCGGCTCATTCAGATCCGCCGCATTGTCAACGCCGTGTCCTATACCCTGATAGCGCTGCTGGGCGCCGTCTCGATTTTTATCATCTCCAACACCGTCAAGCTGGCCATGTTCTCGCGCCGCGAGGAAATCGCCATTATGAAGATGGTCGGCGCGACCAACGGCTTTATCCGCACGCCCTTTGTCATTGAAGGAATCGCCCTCGGGCTGATGGCCGCCGTCGTGGCCTTCTTTGCCCAGTGGGGCGTTTACAAGCACATCGCGACCGGGCTGGTGCAGGGCACCGCCATTTTCGACATGGTTTCCTTTGACACCTTTGCGCTGCCGCTGGCGGGCATTCTCGGCCTTGCGGGGCTGGTTCTCGGCGTGGGGGGCAGCGTTCTCACCATTCGTAAGTTCCTCAAAGTCTGATGTAAGGAGAAGCTATGAGCAGACAAATGCAGAAAACCGAGCGGCCGGCACAGAGACCGGCCAGGGCCCGGGTGGACAAGCGCGCCCGGTTTGTGCGCATCAGCGCCTGTACGCTGGCCGGGCTTTTGGCGGCGCTGATGCTGCTGAGCTTTGTGTTCAGCGCGCTGCCCGTCAGCGCGGCGGCGTCGCAGAGCTCGGTCAACCGGCTGCGCGACAAGCTGTCGCAGACCAGCAGCCGCAAGAAAGAAATCGAATCCGAGCTTAAGAGCCTGTCGGCCGACAAAAAGGCGCTGTCCGCGCAGATCACCAAGCTGGACCAGCGGATAGCGGCCGCCGAGGAAGAGATCGAGCTGCAGGAGCAGCTGATTGCCGAGCTGGGCGAGCTGATTGCCGTTAAGGAGGTCGAGCTGGCGCAGGCGCAGCAGCAGCAGAGCGAGCAGTACGAAAAAATGAAGAGCCGCGTCCGCTACATGGTGGAAAACGGGAATCTGAGCTATCTGAGCATTTTGCTGTCGGCCGACGATTTTGCCGACTTCCTGTCGCTTTATGAAATTGTTTCGCAGATCTCCGCGTACGATCAGGGGATATTTGAGGAGCTGCGCGCGCTGGCCGAGCAAATCGCCGAAAACAAGCAATCGCTGGAGGATAACCGCGCC
>CAKUPI010000040.1 GCA_934675045.1 uncultured Eubacteriales bacterium | reverse complement strand
GGATCACGCCGGGCTCCGGATTGACGTGCAGCGCATATCCGACGACGCGGGACATTCTCGGGTTGCCGAGCAGGCGCGCAATTTGGCCGTAGGTCGTCACTTGCCCGGGAGGAATGCATTTTACGACGTCATACACTCTTTGAAAGGTGCTTGCAGGCATGAGGCCACTTCCCTTTTAAGCTTTTCTTCGCGTTTTGCGGCGGTACATAAGCGGCCTTTATCATACACCATTTCAGAGCGTTTTTCAACCGATACCGTGTGTTTGATGCGGAAAAAGCTGTGAAAGCAGAACCGGCCGACGATTCTCCGGCAAAAGCTGTGGTAGACATGCTCACAGGCTTTATGCTATAATGTGTATGAGCGCAGAGAACCATAAAGCTGTGGAGGTTACGATATGAAAAAAATCGCACCTTGGTTCATCGCATCGGCGGTTGTCATGCTGGCTTTTCCGTGGCTCACCGTCTCCTTTGTAAAAGGCGATGCCGGAATGGCAGTTTGCTTCCTTCTGTTTTTTGCCGTGAATCCGCTATACGCCATTTGTGCCGGAGTATATGCCGGCAGGGATATCACCAAATTATGGGCCTTGCCGGTCCTTACGGCGGTACTCTTCCTTGCCGGTACATGGCTGTTTTTTGATATGGGCGAAAGGCTTTTTCTCCTGTATGCGGCGGTCTATTTCCTGCTTGGCGCTGCATCCATGCTGATTTCCATGCTCATCAGGAAAAAGCGTTCCGGCAGCCGGGGCTTTGAAGCATGATAAAGCAAACCTATGCGCCCGGTGGTTTCGTTCTGAAGATCAATAACCCCTCCGCAGCTTTGCGCATACGGAGGGGTTGATTTTTTTGTTTTATCGCGCGCTCATCCAATGAACATCGCGTCGCCGATATGTACGGGAGTCGGGATGGTGCAAAATTTTGAATTATTTTTCATCCTTCACGACTCCAATGAACATCGCATCGCCAAAGCTGAAAAACCGATACCGCTCCTCGACGGCGACGCGGTAAGCGTTCAAAACCGCCTCGCGCGAGGCAAAGGCCGAGACCAGCATGATAAGCGTGCTTTCGGGCAAGTGGAAATTGGTAATCAGCCCGTCGATGCCGTGAAATGTGTAGCCGGGGAAAATAAAAATGTCCGTATTGCCGCTGCCGGCATGGGTAACGCCATGCGCATCGGTCACTGATTCCAGCGTGCGGCAGGACGTGGTGCCGACGGCTATGACACGCCCGCCGCGCTGACGGGCGGCATTGATACGCGCAGCAGCCTCGTCGGTCACGTGATACCATTCGGAATGCATGACATGGTCTGTAATGTTTTCTTCCTTTACAGGCCTGAACGTGCCAAGGCCGACGTGCAAAGTAACCGTTACCACATCGACCCCCATGGCGCGGATTTTTTCCAGCAGCTCGGGGGTAAAGTGCAAACCGGCCGTCGGAGCTGCCGCCGAGCCGATTTCCCGGCAGTAGACCGTCTGATAGCGATCTCTGTCCTGCAGCCGTTCCTTGATATAGTGCGGCAGCGGCATGGTCCCCAGACGATCGAGGACTTCGACAAATATCCCCTCGTATTCAAACGCAATGATGCGGTTTCCGTTGTCGAGCACATCGGTGACCTCGCCGCGCAGCTCGCCGTTTCCGAAGCTGACGCGCGCGCCTTTGCGCATCTTTTTCCCGGGGAAAACGATACACTCCCACAGATTTCCGCCCGGATTTTTCAGCAGAAGAACTTCGACAGAGCCGCCGGTCCCCTCCTTTTCGCCGTACAGCCTGGCGGGGAGAACCTTGGTGTCGTTGATAACCAGACAGTCGCCCGGATGCAGATAGCTGCACAAGTCGTAAAAGTGCCTGTGCGCCACCGCTCCGCTGCGGCGGTCGAGAACCATCATGCGTGAATGGTCGCGCTTTTCAATCGGCGTCTGCGCAATCAGCTCCTCGGGCAAGTCGTAATGATAATCGCTTTTTTTCATGCCTTCTGTCATAATCCGTCAATTCGCAGGCCCAACCTGCACTCCTGTAAAATAAAATTTGATGATCTGGTCATAAGTAAAACCGTTTTTCGCCATAGCATGGGCGCCGCACTGGCTCATGCCGATATTGTGGCCCGAGCCTGTTCCGCTGATGAAATATGCGCCGGAGCCCGAGCCGGACGGGCTTAAAAGCTCCGTTTTTCCGCTGCCCGAAACGGCATAAAGCCCCGAGCCGCCCAAACCGGCGGTTTTTCCGCTGCCGCCGATGGCGTAATACTGCCCCATCGCCTTGTCCAGCGAGGCGTCGTTGACGTACAGCCGGGCGTCGGTGCTGACGGTATAGCGGTGGCTGTTGATGCGCTTGCTGCTGCTCGAGGTGTTGAGACAGGTGCGGGCCCTGTCGCCGGAGAACACGAGCGTCGAACCGTTTGACTGCACAAAAGTCACCTCTCGGACATTGCCTGCCGGTGTCCTGTCACTGACGTAGAAGTCGGTGATGGCGGTGACCGAATAGCCTTTGCTGCGGAGAATACCGGCCATCTCGTCAAGGGTGATGGAAAAGCTGTACGGCCGCAGATCGACCAGGTATTTGTCCTCAACGGCCTTTAAATACGGGATATTGCTGCCCCAAATGTTTTTGACGTCCTCCGTCCAGCCGCCGCTGGAGGCGTGATAAAAGGTTTCGGCCACCTTGCCGTTATAGGTGACGTACAGGCCGGAAACGGCCTCGACAGCGCTGTCTGAGTTGGCTGTCGCCGTGTTGGTTCCGTAGTAGACCTGACAATCCGTCGTGTTGCACAGGTCAAAGCCCTGTGACTTATGCTTGCCTATGCTGTTGACGGCATAGGACTTGGCGCACAGCGCCTGCGCCTTAAGGGCCTCGACCGGCCAGCTGGGGCTCATTTCGTAAGGGATAACCCCTTTCAGGTAGTCATCCATACCGACGACATTGATAACGGTGATATCGTTTCCGCTTACCCGCCTGTACTCAAAGCCGCCGTAATAGGTGTGTTTCTTGAACCAGGTTTTTTCCGAGTTGGGTGCAATGCCCAAGGGCTGACCGCCCATGTCCAGCTCGAACAGGATGGTGTCGGTATCGGTGACCGTCACAGTGTAGCAGCTGCGGCTCTCCCCCACCGTCGCGGCCGTCAGCCCGGTAATGGCCGTTACCTGCGGCCCGTCCGCCGCGGCCTCAATGGCCGAGGTGTAATTGCCGACGCGGACGCGGTAGCCCTCGGCCGTATAGGCAGCAAAGGCCGCTTTCCCGGCGTCGTTCAGCAGTTCTATCAGGTTGTTGGTTTCCGCCGCGGAAGCAAAGACGGCGTCAAGCTGCAAATGGTAGGCGCCGATGACGGTGTGGTACGAGGAAGGCAGCAAATCATAGTACACCTTTCCGGCGCCGATGTACAGGTTTTTATCCTTGACGACGGTCAGGTAAAGTTCTGACGTGGAAAGCAACGAAACAAAACGGCGATTCGAGTCATAATACCCCAGCTGATACCCGGTCGCCATGCCCGAAACATTTTGCAGGTTGGCAGACGGCATGGCGTTTGTTCCGTAATAAAGTCCTATTTTCAAAATCGGGTCCGCCTCCAGCGCCGCAGTCGGAGCCGGAAAGGCCGCAAAGAGCACGGCGGCAGCCAGCAAAAAGGCCAGTGATTTTTTCATGTGTCACCTCGTATTGTCAGCCAAAAGGGCAAAACCTGAACATATTCTCTATTATACTTCAAAATCTTCCGGCGTTCAACACCCGACTTCGGCAAAAAAGCTCCTGCCAAGTCCTGGCAGGAGCTTCGAGCAGAGGGGCCGGTTTACTTGACCACGATACGGTGGAAGGTTTTTTTGCCTTTTCGGATGATGAAGTCGCCGCTGCGGATGTCATCCGGCGTGAATGTCTGCATGGGCGAGCCTATTTTGGTCTCGCCGACAAAGACGCCGCCCTGGTCGACGAGGCGGCGGCCGTCGCCCTTGGAGGCAATCAGGCCGCTCTTCAGCATGAGATCGAGAATGGTCAGCTGGCCGTCGTGAAAGTCCGACTCGGCCAATTCAGTGGTCGGGACGTTGCTCAGGTCAGAGGCGCCGCCAAAGAGCGCCTGGCTGGCCTGCCGCGCTTTTTCGGCTTCTTCCCGGCTGTGCACCAGTGTCGTAAGCTCCATCGCCAGAATTTCCTTGGCGCGATTGAGCTGGCTGCCCTCCCACACCGACATGGCGTCGATTTCATCCAGAGGCACATCGGTCAGCATGCGCAGGCAGCGAATGACGTCGGCGTCGTCAACATTGCGCCAGTACTGATAAAACGCATAGGGACTGGTTTTTTCCGGGTCAAGCCACACGGCGCCCGACTGGGTTTTGCCCATTTTTTTGCCCTCGGAGGTCAGCAGAAGCGTGATGGTCAGGCCGTAAGCGTCCTTCCCCAGCTTGCGGCGGATGAGCTCGGTGCCGCCGAGGATGTTGGACCACTGGTCGTCGCCGCCGCACTGCAAGTTACACCCGATGGTCTGGAACATGTGATAGAAATCGTAGCTTTGCATGATCATATAGTTAAACTCGAGGAAAGACAGGCCCCTTTCCATGCGCTGCTTATAGCACTCGGCCCGCAGCATGTTGTTCACCGAAAAGCAGGCGCCCACTTCGCGAAGCAGCTCCACATAATTGAGCTTCAGCAGCCAGTCGGCATTGTTGAGCATCAGGGCCTTTCCGTCGGAAAAATCGATGAACTTGCTCATTTGCTGCTTGAACCGCTCACAATTGTGCTGAATGGTTTCCACCGTCATGACCTGACGCATGTCGGTGCGGCCCGACGGATCGCCCACCATGCCGGTGCCGCCGCCGATGAGGGCCACGGGCCGGTTGCCCGCGCGCTGCATGCGGCGCATCAGATTGAGAGCCATGAAGTGCCCGACGTGCAGCGAGTCGGCAGTGGGGTCAAAGCCGATGTAAAAGGTCGCCTTGCCGTTGTTGATCAGCTCTTTGATTTCCTCTTCATCGGTCACCTGTGCGATCAGGCCGCGCGCCTGAAGTTCTTCATACAGTGTCATAAAAACAATCCCTTTCTCTGTTTTTTCGTATATGGATAAAAATAAAAGCCCCCTGCGTATGCAGAGGGCGAAAATCACTCGCGGTACCACCTCAGTTTGCGGGCGGATTGCTCCGGCCGCCTCACAGAGCACCATCATGCTCCTGCACTGTAACGGGCGCACCCGTGGCATCCTACCACCTGAAACAGGCTTCAAAACCCCGCTCACAAAGGTATTTCACACGGCCGCCTTATCCGCTTTCACCGCCCGCGGACTCTCTGAAAGGCCCTTCCCTGTTACTTCTTTTGCTCATCGCGTTTTTCGATATTGGATGTATTATAACTTACTTGCCGGCTGTTGTCAACAGTTCGCGCTTGCGCTCCGCGGCCAGACGCAGCATTTCGTCGGCGTTCTGCCGCGCGGCCTGCGTAATGCTGTTTCCCACCGTCAGGCGGGTCAGCTCGCCGATGCGCCCGTCGCGGTCCAGCGGCATCACGCTGGTGTAGGTGCGGCCTGCGCGCGATTCCTTGCTGATATAGTACTGCTGATCGGCCAGCGCCGCAATTTGCGGCAGATGGGTGACGCACAAAACCTGACGCGACGCCGAAATGGCAAACAGCTTTTCCCCCACCTTGCTCGCCGCACGCCCGCTGACGCCGGCATCCACCTCGTCAAAGACTGCAGTGACGCCGCCGTCCCCCTGTGACAGCACATTGCGCAGCGCCAGCATCATACGCGAAAGCTCGCCGCCTGAAGCCACCCGGCTCAGCGGCTTTAAGTCTTCGCCGCTGTTGGCGGAAAGCAGAAACCGCACAGTGTCACAGCCC
Organism: uncultured Eubacteriales bacterium; assembly: GCA_934675045.1. Lineage (GTDB taxonomy): Bacteria > Bacillota > Clostridia > Oscillospirales > Butyricicoccaceae > Ventrousia. Next base: position 5,288 of record CAKUPI010000040.1, on the reverse strand, counting down.
CGCCGTGAAAAGCGGGTCTGCTCTTTTCCAAGGCTGGTGTCGATTTCAACGCCAAAGCGCGCCGAGGGCATGTCCATCTGCGCCAGCTGCTCTTCTATGCTCCGGCACAGTCTCTCCGCGGCCTCGCTGCGCAGGGCGTTGAGACGCTCGGCCGACTCGTAGACAACCTGCCGCTTGGCGGCGTAAGCCTCCCGCAGCCCATCCAGACTGTCGTCGGCCTGCTCCAAGCTGTCGCGCTCCTGAAGCAGTGCGGGCAAAAGCCCGGCCAGCTCATCGCAGGGCAGGCCGTACTTGTGTTCCAGCCGCGACAAAAGCTCAAGGCGCCGCTCAACGGCTTCAAGCTCTTCCGGCGAAAAGGACATCGCCGTCAGCACAGCCGAAAGCTCAGAGGCAAAATCCGCCGCCAGTATGGAAAGCTCGGTTGCGCGTTCAATCAGGGCGGGCAGCTGCCCGGAATACTTTTCCGCAGAGCGCAGCGTTTTTTCGGCCATGGCCAGCAAAGCCGCCGCCCCTTCGCGGCTTTCGTCCTCCGAGCCATCCAGCATCCGGGAGGCACTTTGCAGCGCGGCGGTCAGCTTTTCGGCATGCATCAGCTCGGTGCGGCGGGACAGCAGCTCCTCCTGCTCGCCCGTGCGCACCTGCGCGGCGTTCAGCTCGGCGATTTGGGCCTCAAGCTGCGCGGTGCGGCGGCGTTTGTCGGCCGCGCTCATCGACAAAGCCCGGATGCGGCGGTTCAGATGCAAAAGCTCCTCGTAGCGGCTCTGGTACTCCAGCAGCAAGCCTTCCAGCGCGGCGAAGGCATCCAGGTATTCGATGTGGAACTGCTCGTCCAGCAGGTGCTGCCCGTCGTGCTGGCCGTGAATGTTGACGAGAAAGGGCCCCAGCTCGCGCAGCATGGACAGCGTTACGGTCTGGCCGCCGACACGGCACAGATTTTTGCCGTCAGCCGTCATTTCCCGCCGGACCAGCAGCGTACCGTCCTCGACTTCCAGTCCGAGCGCCGCCGCTTTTTCCCGTGCGGCCGCCGGAAGATCGGTAAAAAGCGCGCCGACCGCGGCGCGGCTTTGCCCTGTACGAATCAGATCACGGCTGACCCGCGCGCCGAGCACGGCGTTCAGCGCGTCGATGATGATGGATTTTCCGGCGCCGGTTTCTCCGGAAAGCACCGAAAAGCCCGCCGAAAAATCAATGTCGGCGCGCTCGATAACCGCGATATTCTCAATTTGCAATCTGCTCAGCATGATGATCGAAATCCCTGCCTGTTACTGCAGCATCTCCTCTGCAATTTTGCAAAACTTGATGGCCTGTTCGTTGTCGCGCAGAATGATCAGAATGGTGTCGTCACCGGCCAGCGTGCCGATGATTTCTTCAATTTTCATGGTGTCCACCGCATAGGCCGCGGCGTTGGCCATGCCCGTCAGCGTGCGCACAATCACCAGATTCTGCGCGCGGTCAATTTTAATGACGCACTCGCGGAAAATGTTTTTCAGGCGGGGAATGAACCCCGAATCCGCGTTCATTTCCGGAGTGGAGTACTTGTACCCGCCGGTGACCGAAGCCACCTTGACCAGCCGGAGCTCTTTGATGTCGCGCGAAATGGTGGCCTGCGTTGTGGGGTATCCGACGGCTTTCAGGCGATCGGAAAGCTCGGTCTGTGTTTTCACCTCGTTGTTGGTGATGATATCTACAATGGCTGCCTGACGTTGGAACTTCATATCTCTACCCTTTCATTGGACAGTTTTCTGTTGATGACATCGTAAAAGCTGAGCTCTTTGACCCGAAGCAGAGAAAGCTCCACGGAGGATCGGCGAATGACAATGGAATCGCCCGGAGCCACCACAAACGACTGGTACCCGTCGACAGACAAATACACGGCATTTTCCTGCGGCGGAGGTGTAATGCGGATCTCCTTGTCAGCGCCCAGCACAAAGGACTTTGCGTTGAGTGAATGGGGACAAATGGGGGTGACGGCAATACAGGGTGAGGACGGCTCTAAGATAGGCCCGCCGGACGCCAGAGAGTATGCGGTGGAGCCGGTCGGCGTGCAGACAATGACGCCGTCGCTGCTCAGCCGCATCGTTTCGCTTTCATTGACAAAAACGTGCAGCTTGATGACGCGCGACACCACGCCCTTGGACACGACGGCATCGTTCAGCCCCTCGGCCTCAAACTGCGTCTCCCCCTGTGCGTTGACCACCCGCACATTGATCATCATGCGCGAATCCAGCCAAAAGGCGCCCTCCAGGATTTTTGTCATCTCCCACAGCTCCTGCACCTCAAGCTCGCTCATAAAGCCAATGGTGCCGACATTGATGCCGAGAATGGGCTTATGGTGGATGGCCGCAGCGGCCGCCATGCGCAGAATGGTCCCGTCGCCGCCGACAATCACCACAAAATCGCACAGCGCAAGCGCCTCGGTTTCGCGGCAAAAGGCGGCTTTTCCGGCAAGCTGCGGGCCGAGCAGGCCTTCAAACTCTTCGCTGATGTACACATTGAATCCGAAGCTTCGAATGGCCGACACGATGGTCGGCGTGACATGAAGCGTTTTTTCGCGGGTTGGGTTGGGCCGTATCAAGACATTTTCCATCACAACCACCTCGCATTTTCGTGGGCCTGTCGAACAACGCCGGCAACATCGGGGGGCTGCGCCTCCCCCTGCATTTGCAGCTGCGCCAGAAACTCAATATTCCCCTCCGGCCCTTTGATGGGAGAATAGGTCAAGCCGGTCACTGTAAAGCCTATCTGCTTTGCAGCGTCGAGCACGGTTTCGATCACTTCGATATGGGTTTCCGGCTCGCGGACAACCCCTTTTTTCCCGACCTTTTCGCGTCCGGCCTCAAACTGCGGCTTGATCAGCGTGAGCATTTGCCCGTCCGGCTTGAGAAGCCGGTAAGCGACCGGCAGCACCAGCCGAAGAGAAATAAAGGAAACGTCACAGACGGCCAAATCCAGCTTTTCGGGGATTTGCTCCTCTGTCACATAGCGAATATTGGTGCGCTCCAGACAAACCACGCGCGGATCGCAGCGCACGCTCCAGGCAAGCTGACCGTACCCGACATCGACCGCATAGATTTTCCGTATGTCGCGCTGCAAAAGGCAGTCGCTGAAACCGCCCGTAGACGCGCCGATGTCGACGGCAGACAGACCGGCCGGGTCGACGGCAAAGGTGTCAAGCGCCTTTTCCAGCTTCAGGCCCCCGCGGCTGACGTAGCGAAGGCCGCCGCGCACCTCAATCTGATCGGTTTCGGCGCACAAAAGCCCCGCTTTGTCCGCCTTTTGGTTGTTCACATAGACGACGCCGCTCATAATAACGGCCTTGGCGCGTTCACGGCTGTTTTGCAGCCCGCGCTCCACAAGCAAAACGTCAAGTCTCTTTTTATCGCTCACAGTGCATTCCCTCCAGAGCGGCCGCCGCGATGGCGGCGCCATCGATGCCGTAGCGTTGACAGAGTTCGGGAACCCTTCCCTCGGGAATAAACGCATCTTTCAGGTTGATCAGGCGGACAAACGGCGGCACAGCGCCGGTCTCTCCCAATCGGGCCACGATTTTTTCGCCGACGCCGCCGGCCTGTACGCAGTCTTCTGCGACGATCAGGCGGCCGGTCTTTCGAACCGAGCCGATAACCGGTGAAAGATCGCTGCCGGTCAGCCGGTTCAGCTTCAGCACCTCGGCTTCAATTCCCTGCTCGTGCAGCCGCGCAGCCGCGTCCATAGCCTCATTGATCAAAATGCCATACGACACTATGGTGACGTCGCCTCCCCCGCGCAGCACGGCAGTGCTCCGGTCAAAGGTATCACCGCGCACTTCGCGTTCACTGCCGCGCGGATAGCGAACGGCCACCGGGGTGTCGTAGTCGTACAGCGCCTGCCGCAAAGCCGTTTGCAGTTCGGCGTGGGTCGAAGGCGCCAAAACGGTCATATTGGGTATGCCCGTGAGGTAAGGCACGTCAAAAATGCCCTGATGGGTCTGACCGTCCGGGCCCACCAGGCCGGCGCGGTCGACGGCAAAGACGACATGCGTCTTTTGAATGGCCACATCGTGTATCAGCTGATCGTATCCGCGCTGCAAAAAAGTGGAGTATACGGCGCAGACAGGGCGCATGCCCCCGCTTGCCATTCCGGACGACATGGTAACGGCGTGTTCCTCGGCGATTCCCACATCGAAAAAGCGTTCGGGGAAGCGCTGCGCGAACAGCGATAGGCCGGTGCCGGCCTCCATGGCCGCAGTAACGGCGCAAATGCCGGGATCGTTTTCGGCAAAGCCGGCCAGTGCTTCGCCAAAGACGTCGGAAAAGCCGACGCCGTTCTGCTTGCGCGGCTGGCCGGAAATGACGTCAAATGCGGAAACGCCGTGGAAGCGATCGGGGCTGACCTCGGAGCGGAAATACCCCTTTCCCTTGACCGTTTTGAGATGGACGACAACGGGCCGGCGCAGGGATTTGGCCTCGTTGAGCAAATCGCAAACGGCAGTGATGTTGTTGCCGTCCGCCGGTCCGAGGTAACGAAAGCCCATGATTTCAAAAATGCTCTCCTTCAAAAGAGCGATTTTCAAGCGGTTTTTGCGCGCCGAAACCCATCGAATCACCTTTTCGCCATGGGAAAAGCGGTACAGAAAATGCTTGATTTTCCATTTCAGCTTAAAATACCCCGGCTTGCTGCGCATATGAGAAAGGCGCTTGGCCAGCGCGCCGACATTTTTGCCGATGGACATTTCGTTGTCGTTGAAAACGATGATCAAAGGCTCGCGCGACTGCCCCGCGTCATTCAGCGCCTCGTACGCCAGGCCGCCGGTCAGGGCGCCGTCACCTATCACGCAGACGGTAGAACAGTCGTCGCCGCGCAGGCGGCTGGCGCGCGCCATTCCGAGCGCCGCCGAAATGGAGTTGGATGCATGTCCTGAAATAAAGCAGTCATGCCGGCTCTCGTCCGGCCGCAGAAAGCCGCTCAGGCCGTCGAGCTGGCGCAGCGTGGGGAACCGGTCCTTGCGCCCGGTCAGGATTTTATGGACATAGCATTGATGCCCGACGTCGAACATCAGATGATCGTGCGGGGAAAAAAAAACGCGGTGCAGCCCCACGCTGATTTCCACCGCGCCCAGATTGGCGGACAAGTGTCCGCCGGTCTTAGAGACGTTTTCTATTAAAAACTCACGTATTTCCGAACACAGTTCGGCGAGAGACTCCTGCTTCAGTTTTTTCAAGTCTTCCGGACAGTTGATTTGATCCAGAATCGGGGTGTGCGCCATGCGATCAATCTCCCCTGCCAACAATTTTTTTGAAGAAATAGAG
>CAKUPI010000039.1 GCA_934675045.1 uncultured Eubacteriales bacterium | reverse complement strand
AATTTTTCAAACATGCTCAGCCGCCTATCTTGTTTTTGATTTCCCTATTATATGCCAAAAAGGCCCGCTTTTCAAGGGATCGGGGGATTTTTGCGCGCCCTGCCGGCAGGGCCGCGTTTTTTTGAAAAAAAGCGCGGTTACAGCGCCTCGAAGCGCCGGCGTCCGCCGCGGCCGAGGTAAAGGGTCAGGGCGGCGCAGCCGAGGGCGAGCAGCAGGCAGAGGATCAGGCCGAAAAGCTCAAAGGCCATGACCCTGTGCAGCCAGAGTCCGTAAAGCAGCGCCGGGCAGGCGATCAGCCCCATGCCGCCAAAGACGGTGGCCAGAACGCTGCCGCTCTGCTTGATGACGGCGGCCTGCGAAATCCAGTCGAGGCGGGGCAGCAGAAGGTTGAGGCACAGGCCCATCAGGGCGGTGAAAAGCTGGGCCAGCAGGGGCAGCAGCAAAACGAGGGCGGCGCCCGGAAAGCGCAGGGGCAGGGCGGCGATAAAGAGGGCCGAGGCCAGCGCCAGCGGCACGCCGCCGATGAGGAAGTTGGCCATGACCTTGGCGAAAAAGAGGTCGCAGGTGCGGACGGGGTTGGCCTTGACGATCCACAGATAGGGGCCTTCGAGCGAAATGGAGGGGGCGCTCGTGCAGTCCATCACGGCGCAGAAGCACAGCAGCAGCAGGAGAAAGGGGAGGAGGGATGCGGCGCCGGACAGGCCGTAGGCGGCGCTCAGCGAGCTTAAAATGCCCGGCCCGCGCACCAGCACGACAACGGCGAGGACGAGGGCGAGGGGGCCGCCGACGGCGCAGTTGAACAGGTAGAGGGGGAAGCCGAAAATGCGCCCCAGCTCCTTTTGCAGCAGGGCGGCGCGGGGGCTTTTGACGCGCATTTCGCGCGCGACGTACCGGATTTTGGCGGCGCCGCGGTTGGTCGTGACCAGCCTTTGAAAGGAGCGCGACAAAAGCAGATAGACCAGCGAGAGCGGCAAAAGGCACCACAAGGCGGTGAGAAGCAGGTGAAGGGGGGCGCCCTGGACCGCCATTCCGAAGGAGAAGAGGGGCGGCAGGACGCGGCGCAGGACGGCGGCGATTTCCTCGCCGTGCGCCAGAAGGGCGGCGGCGTATTTTTGCAGGTTCATGTAGAGAAAGAGAAAGCACAGGAAAAAGGCGATCATGGCGGCGCCGGTGACCAGGTTTTTGCGGCGCATGCGCGAGACGATCAGGGTGACGGCCCAGCCGATGGCGCAGGTGAGGGCGGTGGCCAGCATGGGCAAAAGCAGAAGGCCCAGCGCGTAGCTGACGTAAAACAGGGGGCCGGGCGAAAGCTGCACGGCGTAGACGGCGGCGGCGGGCACCATGACGACGGCGGCGTACAGGCAGTTGAGCAGAAGGAAGGACAGCAGCCGGCTGAGGACGATGAGGCGGGGCGGCACCGGCATGGAGAGCAGAAGCTCGTTGTCGCGCGCCTCGAAAATCTGGCTCTGCGCCAGAAAAACACTGCCCATAAAGCAGAAGGAGACGGCCGTCAGGCCGACGGCGGCGTGGTACAGCCAGCCCAGCCCGGCCGCGGCCAGCGGGGCGGCCAGCGTGTAGCACAGCATGCCGACCAGAAAGAGCAGACACAGCCCGAGGTAGCCAAAGCCGGCGGCCATCAGAACGCGGGTGGCCTTGGAGCCGGCCCTGGAGCCGGCGCGCGGCCGGTAGACGGCGCTTTGCCGGAAAAAGGCCGTTTTGATGGATGCGAGACGCACCCGAATGAGCGCTTTAAGCATAGTCGTCCTCCACAAGTTCCAAAAAGACCTCTTCGAGCGATTCGTCGCCCTTGACCTCGGCCGTCGTGCCCGAGGAAACGAGGCGTCCGTTTTTGATGATGGCGATTTTGTCGCACAGCTTTTCGGCGACCTCGAGCACATGGGTCGAAAAGAAGATGGCGCCGCCGCGGCTGCACAAATCGCGCATCAGGCTTTTGAGAATGTGCGCCGCCTTGGGGTCGAGGCCGACAAAGGGCTCGTCAAGCAGCATGAGCCGCGGCTCGTGGATGAGGGCGGCGATGACGGCCAGCTTTTGCTTCATGCCGTGGGAATAGGCCGAAATGGGCTGCGCCAGATCGCTTTCCAGCCCGAACAGACCGGCGTAGCGGGCAATGCGCTCCTGCCGCTCGCGCTGCGGGACGCCGTAAATGTCGGCGATGAAGTTCAGGTACTTAACGCCCGGCATGAAGTCGTAAAGGTCGGGGTTGTCGGGGATGTAGGCGATGCGCTTTTTGCACTCGAGGGGGTTTTGGCGCACCGAGATGCCGTCGACAAAAATCTCCCCCTGCTCAAACTGCAAAATGCCGCAGCACGATTTGATGGTCGTCGTTTTCCCGGCGCCGTTGTGGCCGATAAAGCCGTAGATTTCGCCCGGCGCAATGGAGAGGGTCAGGTCGTCGACGGCCTTTTTGCCGCCGCCGTAGGTCTTGGTCAAATGTTGAATCCTGAGCATGAAAAAGCACCGTTCCGGGGGACGAAAGCCCGTCCGCCCGTCCTTTCCTGAGTGGTTGTCTATACTATATACGATGCACCGGGTGGAATGTCAAGGGGGAAAAGCGCCGCGAGGGGGGAATACACCGGCCGGAGCATAGAAAAACCCGCCCGGAAAAGCTTCCGGATAGAAAAAAACCGCCCGGAAAAGCTTCCGGGCGGTGGAACCCTGCCGTGCGCCGCCGTCAGCTGCCCGATGCGGCCCGCAGCGTCTTTTGCGCGTCGGGAGCCGGGACGCTCTGCGGCCGATCGCCGAGGTTTTCGCGCGCCACCGCCAGCATGAGCTTGATGCGGTTTTCCTGGTTGACCCGCGTGGCGCCCGGGTCGTAGTCGATGGCGACGATGTTGCTGTCGGGGTAAAAGCGCCGGATTTTGGACATCATGCCCTTGCCGACGATGTGGTTGGGCAGGCAGCCGAAGGGCTGGGCGCACACGATGTTGGAAAAGCCCGAATGGCAAAGCTCCATCATCTCGGCGGGCAGAAGCCAGCCCTCGCCCATTTTGCTGCCCTCGCCGATGACCTTCTGGCCCAGCGCCTTGGTGTGCATGAAGGGCGCGGGGGCGTGAAAGCCGTGCGCGCGGGCGATGCGGTGCATTTTTTCCTCTTTGCGGCACAGAATGTCGGTGACAAGCCGCAGAGCGGCCGCCCGGACGCGGCTTCCGCCGTACAGCTCGACGTCGATCCAGCTGTTGCACACGCAGTACAGGACAAAGCCCATCAGGCCGGGCATGGAGACCTCGCAGCCCTCGCTTTCGAGGAACCTTTGCAGGTCGTTGTTGCCGAGCGGGGCGTATTTGACGTAAATTTCGCCGACGACGCCCACCTTGACGCGCGGCACGCGCTGCACCGGCACGGCCTGAAAGTCGGCGGCTATGCGCTCGAAGTTTTTGCCCATGCCAAAGGGGAAAAGCCCGTGCATGTCCGCAAGCTGGGCGGACAGAAGCTCCACCCACTTGTCGCACAGGCCGTCGCTCTGGCCGGGATTGCGCTCGTACGGGGCCGTCTGGTTGCGCAGCAGCATGAGCAGATCGCCGTAGTAGACGGCCGAAATGAGCTGAAGCGCCAGCCTGCCGGTCAGCTGAAAGCCCGAGTCCTTTTCCAGCCCGCTGAAGTTGAGCGAGGCGACGGGCACCTGCCCGAAGCCGGCGCGCTCCAGCGCGTGGCGCAGCAGGTGGATGTAGTTGGACGCGCGGCAGCCGCCGCCCGTCTGCGTGATGATGAGGGCGGTGCGGTCGAGGTCGTATTTGCCGCTTTTCAGCGCGTCGATCATCTGCCCGATGACGAGCAGAGCCGGGTAACAGGTGTCGTTGTGGACGTATTTAAGACCCTCCTGCGCAATCTGCGGGCCGGTCGTTTCCAAAAGCTCGACCTTGTAGCCCTGCGAGACCATCAGGTTGCGGATCATGCGGAAGTGATGGGTACACATCTGCGGCATGAGGATGGTGTGGGTCTTTTTCATCTCCGGCTTAAAGCGCGGGAACTGCTCCATGCTTTTCCCTTCTTTCCTCCAGCGCGGCCAGCAGGCTGCGCACACGGATTTTCACGGTGCCAAGGTTGGTGATTTCGTCGATTTTGATTTGCGTATACAGCTTTTTGCCCGACTTCAGAATACGGCGCACCTCGTCGGTCGTGATGGCGTCGACGCCGCAGCCGAAGGAGACCAGCTGTACAAGGTCCATGTCGTCGTGCCGGCAGACGTGGCGGGCGGCCGCGTACAGCCGCGCGTGGTAGGTCCACTGGTTGAGCACCGACACCGGCTGCGGCGGCTCGAGGTGGCTGACGGCGTCCTCGGAAATGACGGCCGCCCCGAGCGAGCAGATGAGCTGATCGATGCCGTGGCTGATTTCGGGGTCGATGTGATAGGGGCGGCCCGACAGCACGATGATGTGCCGTCCCTCGCGCCGGGCCTGCCCGATGATGCGCCGGCCGTCGTCGCGCACGGCGCGCAGGTACCGATCGCGCGCGGCAAAGCCCTGCTCCATGGCGCGCCGGGCGTCCTTTACCGAAATGGCGCCCATGACCGGCCGCAGGATGGAGGCGATGTGCCGGGGGAAGTCCTTTTCGCGGTGCAGGCCGATGTAATCGTAAATGAACGGCACCGATCCCTCGTACGAGGCGGCGATGACCTCGGGGTAATAGGCGACCACCGGGCAGTTGTAGTGGTTGTCGCCCGTGTGCTCGTCGAGGTTGTAGCTCATGCAGGGGTAAAAAATGCAGTCGACAGCCTGCTTTTTGAGGGCCTCGATGTGCCCGTGCATCAGCTTGGCGGGGTAGCACACCGTGTCAGAGGGAATGGTGCCCTGTCCGGACAGGTAAAGGGCGCGGTCGGAAACCGGCGAGGGCACCGTCTGCCAGCCGAGCGCGGCGAAAAAGGCGCGCCAGAAGGGGTAAAGCTCGAGCATGTTAAGCCCCATGGGAATGCCGACCCGGCCGCGCGGCGCGGGAAGGGCGGGCGTCTCGCGGATGAGGCGGCGCTTGGTCTCGTACAGGTTGAGCCCGCTGTCGGGGTCGCGGTGGGTGAGCGGGCGCTCGCAGCGGTTGCCGCTCAGGAAGCGGCGTCCGCCGTCAAAGCGGTTGACGGTCAGGCGGCAGCGGTTGGGGCACAGGCCGCAGTTGGTGCCCGTCACGGTATGGGTAAAGGCCTCGAGCTCCGGGGCGCTCAAAAGGGTGCTCTGGCCCGCGGGGCGGCGCTCCAGCCCGTACAGGGCGGCGCCGTAGGCGCCCATCAGGCCGGCGATGTCGGGGCAGACCACCTCGCAGCCCATTTCCTTTTCAAAGGCGCGCAGCACGGCGTGGTTGTAAAAGGTGCCCCCCTGCACCACGATGTGACGGCCCAGCTCCTCGGGGCTGGAGGCGCGGATCACCTTGTACAGGGCGTTTTTGACGACGCTGATCGAAAGGCCGGCCGAAATGTTTTCTATCGAAGCGCCGTCCTTTTGCGCCTGTTTGACCGACGAGTTCATAAAGACGGTGCAGCGCGAGCCGAGATCGACCGGGCGGTCGGCGAACAGGCCGAGACGGGCGAAGTCCTTGACCGAATAGCCGAGCGCGCCGGCGAAGGTCTGCAAAAAGGAGCCGCAGCCCGACGAGCAGGCCTCGTTGAGAAAAATGTCGGAAATGGCGCCGTCCTCGGCCTTGAAGCACTTCATGTCCTGCCCGCCGATGTCGATGACAAAGTCGACCGAGGGCAGAAACCGCCGCGCCGCCGTGAAGTGGGCCACCGTTTCGACAACGCCGAGATCGGCGCGGAAGGCGGCGCGGGCAATGTCCTCGCCGTAGCCCGTCGTGGTGCAGGCGCGAACGCACAGGCGGGGGTTTTCGGCGTACAGCTCCTGCAAAAAGCCGCGGATGAGGGGGATGGGGTTGCCGCCCGAGGGCAGATAGCGCGAAAACAGCAGCCGGCCCTGCGCGTCGACGGCGGCCGCCTTGACGGTGGTCGAGCCGGCGTCGATGCCGACCCACACGTCGCGGGCCTGCTTCAAATCGCCCTTGGGGACGGCGGCGCGGGCGTGGCGCTCGCAAAAGACACGGTATTCTTCCTCGGTTTGGAAAAGCGGCTCGCTGCCGCGGTAGTCGGCCGTGGCCGAATAGGCGAGCAGGCGATCGGCGGCGGCGCGCAGGTCGAGCGCTTCGGGCGCGTAAAAGGCGGCGCCCAGCGCGACAAAGTACAGGGAGTTTTCGGGGCAGCGGCCGTGCAGGCCCAGCTGCTCGTCAAAGGCCTGCCGCAGGTGGGGCAAAAAGGTCAGCGGCCCGCCCAGATAGAGCACGTTGCCGCCGATGGGGCGGCCCTGCGCCAGCCCGGCGATGGTCTGGCTGACAACGGCGTGCAGAATGCTGACGGCGATGTCGCTTTTCTGCGCGCCCTGATTGAGCAGGGGCTGAATGTCGCTTTTGGCAAAAACACCGCAGCGCGAGGCGATGTCGTAGCGGCGGGTGCTGCCCGCGGCCGCCTCGTCCATTTCCGACGGCGTCATGCCGAGCAGGGTGCCCATCTGATCGATAAAGGCGCCGGTGCCGCCGGCGCAGGAGCCGTTCATGCGGACCTCCATGCCGCCGGTCAGAAAGAGGATCTTGGCGTCCTCGCCGCCCAGCTCGATGATGACGTCGGCGCGGGTGCCCAGCCGGTCGGCCGTCAGGCGGGTGGCGTAAACCTCCTGCACAAAGGGAATGCCGCATTTTTCGGCCAGCCCCATGCCGGCCGAGCCGGAAACCGACAGGTACACGGCGCCCTCGCGGGGGTACAGCCCGGCCACCTTGCGCAAAAGGGCGGCCGCTTTGGGCGCGATGTGGGAATAATGCCGTTCGTAGGTTGTGTATAAAAGCTCGTCTGTATCGGACAGAACGACGCACTTGATGGTGGTTGAACCAATATCCAGACCGACGCGCATGCAGGAGGCCTCCTGAATAATTAGAATGTCTAAGTAATGTGACCTTATTATAATGCATCCCGCGGCAAAATACAACCGTCAAAATGACCGGCCGTCGGGGCAAAAACAGGGCCTTTGAAAGGGGCTGTGCTTGCGTGCGGCCCGCCGTTTGTGGTATACTGAGTTACAGGGAAACGAGCGGACAACGGGGGAGGAGAGCCAAATGAAAATCATCAGCGCCAAGGATTACAGGGATATGAGCCGCAAGGCGGCCAATATCATCTCGGCACAGGTCATTCTGCGCCCCAACTGCGTGCTCGGCCTGTGCAGCGGCACCACGCCCATCGGGACCTATCAGAAGCTGGTCGACTGGTACGACAAGGGGGACTTGGATTTTTCCGCCGTGCGGGCCGTCTGTCTGGACGAGTATGTCGGCGTGGCGAACGGGGACCCCCACAGCTTCCGGTATTTTCTCAACAGCTGCCTTTTTGACTGTGTCAATATCCGCCCGGAGAACATTTTCGTGCCCGACGGCATGGCCGGCGATTTGCAGGCCGAATGCGAGCGCTACGACCGGAAAATCGAGGCGCTGGGCGGCATCGACCTTCAGCTGCTTGGGCTGGGGTACAACGGGCACATCGGGTTTAACGAGCCGGGCTCCGCCTTTGAAAAAACCGCCCACTGCGTCAATCTGGCCGAAAGCACCCGCCGCGCCAACGCGCGGTACTTCGACAGCATGCACCTGGTGCCCACGCAGGCCATCACGCTTGGCATCAAATCCATTATGCAGGCCAAGAAAATCCTGCTCATCGTCAGCGGCATCGACAAAAACTACATGCTCGATCAGGCGCTGTTCGGCCCGGTCACGCCGCGCGTGCCAGCCTCTATTTTGCAGCTGCACCCCGACGTCACCGTCATCGAGCACAGCGAGATTGCGCTGTAAGCGCCGCCGGAAAAGTCCGGCGCGCAGCCCTTTTCGATCAAAAAAACCTTCCCCGTCGGGAAGGTTTTTTGCTGTTTTGGAGATGTTCAGCGCTTGGCGCCCGATTTGCCGCCCAGCTGGGCGGAGGACAGGAGGTTGGTCGAAAAGCTGCGGGTCAGCGCCGTTTGCTCGCGGCTGCGCTTGAGGGCGAGGGCCACCATTTCGTCGAGCAGGGCGGAGAACGAAAGCCCCGACGCTTCCCACAGGTAAAAGGCCAGGCTGCCGGGGATGGTGTTGATTTCGTTGACGTACAGCTTTTTTTCGGCGTCGTCGAGCAGCAGGTCGATGCGCGACATGCCGCTGGCGTCGATGGCGAGAAAGGCCTTTTGGGCAAGCTCCCGCGCCTGTGCGGCCAGCTCATCGGAAAGCGCGGCGGGCACCCGGCGCGAAAGCGATTCCATACCGCCTGTCTTGGCGCCGCCGCCCTTGCTCCCCTGCTTGCCGCCGCCCGACTGGTATTTGTCGGCATAGGTGAGAAAATCGGTGGCGTTTAAGGGCTCCTCGCAGACGCTGACGCGCACGCCGTCGCGGTCGCCCAGCACGGCGCAGTTGATTTCGCGCAGATGCCCGACGGCCTTTTCGCACAGCACGACGGGCGCGTAGGTCAAAGCGTTGGCTATTTTGCCTTCCAGCTCGGCGGCGTCGTGCGCCTTGCCGATGCCGACGCTCGAGCCGAGGTTGACCGGCTTGACGATGACCGGCCAGCCGAGGGCCTGCTCGACGGCTTGCAGCTGCGCCTGCGGATGGGCGTAAAACTGCCCCGCCGTCAGGCGGACGCCGTCGGCCACCGGCAGCCCGGCGGCGCGGAAGAGGCACTTCATGATCCACTTGTCCATGCCGGCCGCGCTGGCGGCGACGTCGCAGCCGGTGTAGGGCACGCCGAGATACTCGAAAAAGCCTTGCAGCGCCCCGTCCTCGACGCCGGTGCCGTGTACGACGGGGATGGCGACGTCCAGGGTGCACACCTCGCGCGCGCCGAAGCGCGGCGACGGCCAGCGCAGCAAAACGGCGCGGCCGTTTACGCGGGCGGGGACGACCTGCTGCGCCGTTTGGAGGGCGGCGGGGATGTCGCGCCAGACCTCCATGCGCCCGAGGTTCCCGCCGGTGTAAAAGGCGTTGTCCTTGGTGATGTAAACGGGAATGACCTCGTATTTTTCGCGGTCGAGGGCGGCGATGGCCTGCATGGCGGAAATGACCGAGACCTCGTGCTCGACCGTCTTTCCGCCGAAAAAAACACCGGCGCGGATTTTCATAAAAATCCCCCTTTTTCTGATGGGTTTGGAAGAGCCGCCCGGGGGCGGCCCGTTATTTGTAGTTGTCGGGCAGGTCGTTGAGCAGCAAAACGGTGCGGTCCCGCCCGCCGGGCAGCGAGGCGGCGTAGGCCAGACCGTCGCGCACGTCGTCGAACACCGTAATTTTTTCCGCGGGGAAGCCCGACTGCAAAAGCCCGTCGCGGATGGGCGGCGCCTGCCGCTGCCCGATGAGCACGGCAAAGTCGCAGCAGGCGGCGGCCTTCTGCCCCAGCTCGAAGTTCAGCTGCTTTTCGCGCTCGCCCAACTCGACCAGCCCCGGCGTGATGACGATGCGGCCGCCCGCGGGGAAGGCGGAGAGGGTTTCGAGCGCCACGGCCGCGCCCTGCGGGTTGGAGTTGTAGGCGTCGTCGATGAGCGTGTAGGCGCCGGTGCTTTTAAGCTCCAGCCGGTGCGCGACGCTTTGCAGCTGCGCCACCGGGACGCGCAGCGCGTCAAGGGCAATGCCCAGCCGGTGCGCGGCGGCGATGGCCAGCGCGATGTCCTGAAGGTTGGCGCGGCCCAAAAGCCGCGTCTCGAACCGGGCGCTTTCGCCGTCCGGCGCGGTGACGGTAAAGGCCGAGCCGCGCGCGCCGCTCTGCACATCGGTCAGGCGGTAATCGCAGCCGGGCAGCGACCCGCAGCGGACGATGCCGCCCTCGTACGTCCGCTGCGAAATGGCGGCGCAGTCCCAGTTCAGCAGGGTCTCGCCGCCCTTTTGCCGCACGGCCTGGTAAAGCTCCAGCTTGGTGCGGGCGATGTTCTCCAGCGAGCCGAAGGTCTCGAGGTGCTGTTCGCCGATGGCCGTGATGACGCCCATGTCGGGCCGTACCAGCTCGCAGATCTCGGCGATGTCGTGCACGTGCCGCGCCCCCATCTCGCACAGAAAAATCTGGTGGGTGGGCAAAAGCCCCTCGCGGATGGCGCGGGTGACGCCCAGCGTGGTGTTGAAGTTGCCGGGGGTCATGTAAACGTGCCGGTGGGCCGAAAGCAGGGCGTACAGGTAGTGCTTGGTGCTCGTTTTGCCAAAGCTGCCCGTGATTCCGATGACCGTCAGGCCGGGAATGCCGCGCACAATGCGCCGCGCCTCGTCGATGTACCGCTGCGCGATGCGCCGTTCAAGCGGCCCGTTGAGGGCGTTGCAGAGCGGCGCGAGAAAGGGGGTCAGGCAGGCGAAAACTGCCAGCGCGCACAGGCAGGGAGCCGGCCCGAAGGGAAGGGTGAGGGCGCATGCAAGAAAGGCCAGCACCCCCTCGCAGCCGAGCAGGCGCTTTACGCGGGCGGTAAAGACCAGCGGCTTTTTGGCGCTTTTCCCGTGGCGCGCGGGGTTGAGCCAAATCTGAAAAAGGGCCAGCGCAAAGGCGCACCACCCGGCGATTGCCGCCGGAAGCACAAGGGCGAGCACGGCGGCGGGCAGAACGGCCCAGCGCCGCGCCGGCGTCAGCTGCGCCCGGTTTTCCCGGAGCCAGCGGCGGTAAGAGGGGTTTTGGTAGGAGCACTGCTGCAAAACATGGGTCCAGCGCAGCGCCATGTGAAAGCTGAGCCACAGCAGCCCGAACAGGCCGGCGGCAGTCGAAACCCAGAGAAAAGGTGCGGAAAGCATAGCATTCCCCTATACTGAAAGTAATTTTTGAAAGTCAAAATACCAAGCGGACGCAAAATTGCGGTCTTTTTCCCCGAGGCGGGGGGAGATCAGAGATCGAAGAAGGATTCGACGATGGCCTTGAACTGCGGCCAGTTGTCGACAAAGGGGAAGTGGCCGGCGCCGCGGACGACGGCCAGCCCCGAGCCGGGGATCAGGCTTTCCATCCGCCGGCCGTCGGAAAGGGGGGTCGCCGTGTCCTTTTCGCCCCAGAGCAGCAGCACCTCGGCGCGGATGGCGGGCATGAGGGGGGTGAGGTCGGCCTGCACGACGTTGGACAGCGTTTTGCGCATGACGGGCGAGGCGGCGCGGTAGTCGGCCGACGAGCGCCGGTCGCGGGTGACCTCGTAGCGTTCGGCGAAAAGGGGGGCGGTCAGCCGGGCCGTGCCCAGCGTGCGCAGCAGCTTGTAGGCCCGCTGGCGCAGCTTCCACCCGG
>CAKUPI010000038.1 GCA_934675045.1 uncultured Eubacteriales bacterium | reverse complement strand
TCCAGCGTAAAGCGGACGTAGTGGTCCAGCGTAAAGGGCCGGGCGGGCTCGCCGGTGCCGCCGACGCCCGGCATGTCAAAGGCGACGACGCGGAAGCGGCGGGCCAAAAGCTCCAAAACGGGCCGATAGGCGGTGATGGGGGCGCCCCAGCCGTGCAGAAAGAGGACGGTCTGTTCGCCGCCGCCGAGGATTTCATAGTGGACCGAAAGGCCCTGTACCAAAACTGTCAAAGGCTTCCCTCCCGAAGCGAGGATGTCAAAAGGCTATACCAGCGGCGCCACCAGCCGCCAGAAGCCCTCGCGCAGACGGGTGATGCGGCTGCGGCTTTTGTACTGTTCGGCGGTCATTTCGACGCAGTCGTCGATGTCGCGCATGAAGGTGTCGCGGCACTGCACGGCAAAGCCGCGGTCAAACACCATGGCGTTGATTTCAAAATCGAGGTCAAAGGAGCGGTTGTCGAGGTTGGTGGTGCCTATCGAGGCGACGGCGTCGTCGAGCACAAAGGTCTTTGCGTGCAGGAAGCCGGCGTGGACATAGACGCGGATGCCGGACTTTAAAAGCTCGCCGATGTACGAGGTGGTGACGTAGTAGACGAATTTCTTGTCGGGGATGCCGGGGATCATGACGCGCACATCGATGCCGGCGTGGGCGGCCAGCCGCAGGGTGTGCAGAAGGGCCTCGTCGGGGACAAAGTAGGGGGTCTGGATATAGACGTAGCGGTCGGCGGTCGAGATCATGCGCTGGTAGGAGTCGCGCGTGTAGGATTCCTCGCTGTCCGGGCCGCTCGAAATGATCTGCACGCCCATGTTGCCGGTCTTTTCCAGCGGGGGAAAGAGCAGGCTGAGCTCGTTGGCCGTTTCGATGGAGCTTTTGCGGTCGAGCAGGTGCGTCTGGCGGTCGATATAGACCCAGTCCTCGACAAAGCGGAGCTGCACATCGCGCACGGCCGGGCCGGTGATGCGGATGGAGGTGTCGCGCCAGGGGGTTCTGACAAGATCCAGCCCGAGATAATCGTCGCCGATGTTGATGCCGCCGGTGTAGGCGACGCGGCCGTCGATGACGACGATCTTCCGGTGCATGCGGTAGTTGGCCTCGAGCGCCGTGCGCAGGAAGGAGGGCAGGTAGCCGTAGACCATGCCGCCGGCCTCAATCAGCTCGCGGAAATCGGAGCGCCGCGCGCGGATATAGCCGAAGGTGTCATAGATGAGCCGCACCTTGACCCCCTCGCGCGCCTTTTTGGCCAGCAGCGATATGAGGTCGCGCCCGCTCTTGTCGTGGGTCTTGATGATGAAATACAAAACGTTGACGCTTTGGCGCGCCGCGTCGATTTCGGCAAACATGCGGTCGTATTTTTCGCGCGCCGAGGGCAGAAGCTCGCAGAAATTGTCCTGCGTGTACACGCTCCCCGCGCCGTTGGTGTTGATGTTGATGAGGTCGAGGTTTTGGCGCGCCTCGTCGTTTAAAAGCTCGGTCGGCGTCGAGGGGGTAAAGGGGATTTTCCCGAGGCTGTCACGGCTGAGGCTGTAACGCCGGGTCATGATTTTGTATTTGGCGCGGCTTCCGAAGAAGAAATACAGGATAAAGCCGATGTAGGGCAGAAAAACAAAGACCAGCAGCCAGGCCAGAGTGGTTGCGGTGTCGCTTTTGCGCACAAAAAGCAGCGACAGCGCCGCGACGATGTTGGAAAGGTACAGAAACGTGACCAGAGCGGACGGCAGCGACAAAAAAACGCCTCCTTTGACAAAAGGGCCAGATAACCACATGATTCAGACTCCTTTACTATACCACAAAGAGCATCTGTTTGCAATTGAAGCGGGCGGCCGACCGGAACAGAATTCGCGCACTTTTTTTGCAAAACGTGCGGCCCAACCCGGCGCGATATGGTATAATATACCCATTACAGTTCATTTTCATAAAGGAGCGAATGTCATGTCTGCGATTCCCACCATGCAGGAGGCCCGCGAGCTGCTGGGCCGGTACAACAAGGAAGCCTTTCATCTGCGCCACGCCGAAATTGTTTCGGGCGTGATGGGCTGGTTTGCCCGGGAATACGACCCCGAAAGGGTGGAGTACTGGAAGGTCGTCGGGCTTTTGCACGACCTCGATTTCGAGCAGTGGCCCGAACAGCACTGCGTCAAGTGCCAGGAGCTGATGCGCGCCGAGGGCATTGACGAGAGCATTGTGCGCGCCTGCGCCAGCCACGGCTACGGCATCGGCGATATTGCGTCGGACATTCCGCCCGAGTCGCAGATGGAAAAAATCCTCTTTGCCGTCGACGAGCTGACCGGCCTTGTCGGCGCGGCGGCCATCATGCGGCCCAGCAAAAGCGTTTCCGACCTCGAGGTATCGAGCGTCAGGAAAAAGTTCAAGGACAAAAAGTTCGCCGCGGGCTGCTCGCGCGAGGTCATTGCCAAGGGCGCCGACATGCTCGGCTGGACGCTGGAAGAGCTGATGGAAAAGACCATTCTGGCCATGCGCAGCCTGATGGGCGAAATGGAAATCTGAAGCCCGCCCAAAAGGCCCCGCGGCCGTCACAGGCCGCAGGGCGGGGCGATGGGGCAGCCCGGGTCCTTGAGCGCCTCGAGAATGCCGTTTTTGACGCCGGCCTTGATGACGAGGTACCCGAGGCCGTACAGCACGGCCAGAACGATGAGGACCAGAAAGATGTTGTCGCTGATAAAGCGCTGTATTTCGCTGCCGCTTGCGCAGGGCTGTGCGCAGTCAAACTCCATAATGCTTCCCCTTTCTCATTTTGTATCCTGCTACAAGGTATGCCTTTTGCGCCCAAAGGGTGCGCTTTTGGGAAAAAACGGGGCCGGGCGGCCGGGGATTTTGATTGACAGCCCGCTTTCTTGCTCCTATAATGAGGGCAAAAGGATTGGATCAGGAGGAAGAGTTATGAAAAAAATCGCGTGGATCGGAACCGGGGTCATGGGCGCGCAGCAGGCGGGCCATCTGGTCAAAAACGGCTATGAGGTCAAGGCCTTCAACCGCACTTACGAGAAAATGGCGGAGCAGGCGCGCGAGCTGGGCTTTGTGCCGTGCAGAACGATAGCCGAAGCGGCGGCCGACGCCGATGTCGTGTTTGTGATGGTCGGCTACCCCAAGGACGTCGAAGAGGTTTTCTGCGCGCCGGGCGGCATTTTTGCAAGCGTCCGGCCGGGTACGCTGGTCGTCGACATGACGACGTCGTCGCCGGCGCTGGCGCAGAAGCTGTATGCGCAGGGCAGGGAAAAAGGCGTGCGCGTGATGGACGCCCCCGTGTCGGGCGGCGACAGCGGCGCGCGCAACGCAACGCTGTCCATTATGGCGGGCGGCGACAGCGCCGACTTTGACGAGGCGATGCCGCTCTTTCAGTGCATGGGCAAAAACATCCGGCACATGGGCGCGGCCGGCATGGGGCAGCACACCAAGGCGGCCAACCAGATCGCCGTGGCGGGCGCGACGGCGGCCTACACCGAGGCCATCGCCTACGCGCGGAAGGCCGGTCTGGACCCCGAGGCCATGCTGGGCGCCATCGGCGCCGGTGCGGCGGGCAGCTGGCAGATTGCCAACATGGCCCCCCGCGCGCTCAAGGGGGATTTTGCGCCCGGCTTTTTCGTCAAGCACTTTATCAAGGACATGAAGATCGTGCGCGAGGAGAGCGCGCAGCGCGGTCTGGACCTCAAGATGCTCGACGCCGTGCTCGGCCTGTACGAGGACATGGCCGGCATGGGCTTGGAAAATGACGGCACGCAGGCCCTGATCAAGGTTTACGAAAAGTAAAAAGCCTTTTAAAAACAACCGGCAGTA
The DNA here is from genome assembly GCA_934675045.1 of uncultured Eubacteriales bacterium. Taxonomy (GTDB): domain Bacteria; phylum Bacillota; class Clostridia; order Oscillospirales; family Butyricicoccaceae; genus Ventrousia. The sequence goes on along the minus strand of CAKUPI010000038.1, from coordinate 7,461 downwards.
TTGAAAATCCGCGCCGAAACGGCGCCGACGGCCCTTTTTTCAAGGGCCGTCTCCTTTTTTGCGGGCGGGGGAGAAGAATGCTTTCTGCCTTTGCGGGCGGGAAGCGGGAGGCTTTCTGCTTTCGCGGGCGGGGGAGCGGGATGCTTTCTGCGCGCCGCTGTGGTATAATCAAACCATCATCGGACGGCGGGAGCCGGGGCAAGGAGAGTGGGATCGGAATGGACTTGCGGCAGATACAGTATTTTGTCAGGGTGGCCGGGTGCGGCAGCTTTTCCGAAGCGGCCAGGCAGCTGTTTATTTCGCAGCCGGCGCTCAGCGTTGCCATGCAGAAGCTGGAGGAAGAGCTGGGCTTTAAGCTGCTGGCCTACCAGTCCAAGCGGGTGCGGCTGACGCCCGAGGGCAAGCAGTTTTTTGCCAAGGCGGCCGCCGTCATTGCCGCCTACGACGACCTGAGCGTATCGGCCCGCCGCCTTTCGGGCGAGGTGACGGGGCAGGTCACCATCGCCGCGCCGCTGCGGCTGTGCAGCCTGTACCTGTCGGGCGTGGTCGCCGAGTTTTGCCGGCAGTACCCGAGCGTCGACGTGCACACCATCAACCGCGGTGCCCACATCGTACAGCAGGCGCTTTTGGCCGACGAATGTGACATGGCGCTGGCCGTCGCCCCGCTTCGGCTGGGGGCGCTGACGGCCAATCTGGTCGAGCGCAGCTGCCTTGTGCTCGTCGTGCCCCAGCAGCACCGTCTGGCCGGTGCCGAGTCGGTTTCCGTCGCCGAGCTGCGCGACGAGGTCTTTGTTTCGCTGGGCGAAAACCACACCCATTACCACCGGCTTTTGCGGGCGGCGGCCACGGCGGGCTACGTGCCGCGCATCGCCGTCACCTCGGCCGAGCAGGACTTTCTGCTCGATCTGGTGCGGCAGGGGGTGGGGGTTTGTCTGGCGGCCAAGCCGACGCTGACGCAGGAGAACTGCCGCGGGCTGGTCAGCGTCGCCATCCGCGGCTGTCCGGAGCTCAGCCGGTGGGAGATGTATCTGGCCTACCGCAACGATCGCCGCCTTTCGCCGGCGGCCGAGGCCTTTAACCGGTTTGTCATGCAGTACCTCGGGGTCAAGGAAGAAGAAGAGTAGTACACAGGCGGCGGGCAGCGCAAAGGCCCGCCGCTTTTGCTTTGCGCGGGGCGGAATCTCCGGGGCCGCCGCAAACGGCCGCCTGCGGGCGGGGGAGCCGTTTGGGGGTCGCTTTTTTGCAGGAGGGGCAAAACCCCTTGACAAATGCCGCGCGGGGGCATATAGTTTACAGGTAAACAATCAACCTGTCAACAAACGGAGGGATTTCGATGAGCCTGACGCCGGGGGAGTACATCGAGGGTCTGCGCAGGCTGGACAAGGCCTATCGCCGGTATTTTCAGCGGGAGCTTCGTCCCTACGGCCTGACGCCGGGCGAGGTGGCGGTGCTGCTTTTTCTGCACAACAACGCGCCGCGTCTGGACACCGCGACCGACATCGCGCGCTGCAAGGGGCTTTCCAAGGCGCTGGTGACGCGGTCGGTCGAATCGCTTCAGCGCAGGGGGTATGTGACCGCCGAGCGCGACGGGCGGGACCGCCGCGTCGTGCATCTGGCGCTCAGCCCGCAGAGCCGGCCCATCGGCCGCGAGATCGAGCGGCGGCAGGCCGAGCTTGCGCAGAGGCTGAAGGAGGGGATTTCCCCCGCCGAGGAGGAGATCGCCGCCAAAACGCTGGGCCGGTTGATGGAAAACGCACAAAAAATCCTGACGGGAGAGGAAATCTGATGCACAAGAGCAGGGCCGCCGGCGGGGCGGACTTGGGGCGCGACAAAATCGGGCCCCTTTTGTGGAAGCTGGCCATGCCGGCCATTGTGGCGCAGCTGGTCAATTTGCTGTATAATATGGTGGACCGCATGTACATCGGCCACATCGCGGGGATCGGCCGCGACGCGCTGACCGGCGTCGGCGTCTGCCTGCCCGTTATCATGGTCATCTCGGCCTTTGCCGCGCTGGTCAGCATGGGCGGCGCGCCGCGCGCCTCGATCATGATGGGCCGCGGCGACAAGGAGCAGGCCGAAAGCATACTCGGCAACTGCACCACCATGCTAATCGGCATCGCCGTGCTTCTGACCCTTGCGGTGTCGGTGTTCGGCAGGGACATTCTCCTGGCCTTCGGCGCCAGCCAAACCACCATCGTCCACGCGTGGGAGTACATGCGCATTTACGCGCTCGGCACCCTGTTTGTGCAGCTGGCGCTCGGGCTCAACGCCTTTATCAACGCGCAGGGCTTTGCCGCGACCGGCATGATGACCGTCGTCATCGGCGCGGTGTGCAACTTTGTGCTCGACCCGCTGCTGATTTTCGGGCTGGACATGGGGGTGCGCGGCGCGGCGCTGGCCACCATTTTGTCGCAGGCGGTGTCCTGCGTGTGGATTCTGTGCTTTTTGACCGGCAAAAAGAGCCATTTGCGCATTCGCCGCTGCAATCTGCGGCTGCGCCGCAGCGTCTTTCTGCCCTGTCTGGCCCTTGGGCTGGCCCCCTTTATCATGCAGTTTACCGAGAGCGTGCTGTCCGTCTGCTTCAACGTCAGCCTGCTGCGCTACGGCGGCGACATCGCCGTCGGCGCCATGACCATTCTAAGCAGCGTCATGCAGTTTTCCATGCTCCCGCTGCAGGGGCTGACGCAGGGGGCGCAGCCCATCATCAGCTTTAATTACGGCGCGGGCCGGTTCGGCCGCGTCAAGCAGACCTTCTGGCTGCTGCTCAAGTGCACCATGACCTACTCGGCCTTTATCTGGATTCTGTGCATGGCGACGCCGCAGCTTTTCATCGGGATTTTCACCGGCGACGCCGCCCTTGGGCAGTTCACCCGCTGGGCCATGCGCATTTACATGGCGGCCTCGCTCATTTTCAGCATCCAGATCGCCTGTCAGCAGACCTTTATCGCCCTCGGGCGCAGCCGCGCGTCGGTGTTCCTCGCCCTTTTGCGCAAGGTCATTCTGCTCATTCCGCTGATTTTTATCCTGCCGCAGCTGCTGAGCGACAAGATTTTTGCGGTTTTTCTGGCCGAGCCGGTCGCCGACGTCATCGCGGTGACGGTGACAGCCCTTTTATTCACACGGGAATATCGCCGCCTGCCGGCCGATACAGAGGAGGAACGGACATGAAATTGCAATATGTCAAGCTCGACCCCTGCGGGAACACCACGGCGCTCATTTTGGACGCCGTCGAGCCGCGGCAAATCCCCGCCGTGGCCGCCGCCGTGATGGGGGAGCGCTCGCTGGGCGTCGAGCAGGTCGGGTTTTTGCAAAAGCCGCGCGAGCGGGGGGCGCTGGCCCGTATGCAGATGATGGGCGGGGAGTTTTGCGGAAACGCCTCGCGCAGCTTTGCCGCCTTTTTGGCGATGGGCGGGCTTTGCGGGCTGCCGTACCGCCACCACCCCGCCGCCGAGGGGCGTCAGGTGCTCGACATCGAGGTTTCGGGCCACGACGGCCTCCTTTCGGTCGAGGTGGAGGGCAACAAAACCGAAAACGGCTGCTTTGCCGCCGTCGATATGCCGCTGCCCGCCGGCATTGTCTGGGCGGATGACACCCGTCTGGGGCATTACGCCATGGTACGCTTCGAGGGAATCACCCACTTCGTTTTGCCCGAAGCGGCGCCCGACGCCGCGCTGCTCGACGCCGCGCGTGCGATTTTGCGCGCACAGGGCGTCGAGGCGATGGATTTGGGACTGATGTTTGCAGCGGGCGACTTTACGGCCATCACGCCGCTGGTCGCCATCGAGGCCGTCGGATCGACGGTGTGGGAGAGCAGCTGCGGCTCCGGCTCGGTGGCCACGGCCTGCGCGCTGGCGGCCCGGGCGGGCAAAAGCGTGGAAAATCTGGCGCTGAGCCAGCCCGGCGGCCGGCTTTCCGTCTCGGCGGAGCTTGCCGGGGGGCGGATTGTCCGCACCCGTCTGGCCGGGGACATTTCCGTCGCCTCGTACGGCGAGGTTTTTATCTGATGGCATGAAAAAAGCCCTGCGGCACGCAGGGCTTTTTTTTCGCTTGAGGGAGGAAATTGCGGTACCCGCGGGAGCGGGAGCGGCGGCATGGGAGATGCAGCGCAGGAGCGGGGAAAGCGATTTCGATGCCCGCGGGAGCTGCGGCGTCCGGGGGAAACCGGCTGCGACCCGCGGGGGAGAGGAAGGCCCGGCGGCACGGGCGGACAAAAGGAAAAACCCTGTAATCGGCTGATTACAGGGTTTTTCTTGGCGGAGAAAGAGGGATTTGAACCCTCGCGACGCGTTAACGCCCTACTCCCTTAGCAGGGGAGCCCCTTCACCACTTGGGTATTTCTCCATAACACAATGAAATTGGCGGAGAGAGTGGGATTCGAACCCACGGATGCTTGCACATCGCCGGTTTTCAAGACCGGTGCCTTAAACCAACTCGACCATCTCTCCACGATTTGGCTTAGGCCGGCTTGTTTATTCTATCACAGGATGATGGCCGATGTCAATAACATGCCCCAAATTTTCTCGTTTACTCTCCCTGCCGGGCCTTTGGGCGGCCCGGCGGGGGAGAGCATGGGATTCGGACGGCGGGAAAAACAGCGCTTACGGGTTGCTTTTGCCGGTGATCTCTTCGATTTCGACGGCGTAGACGCGGGTGTGGTCCAATGATTTCGCCAGGCAGGCCTCCACCTCGGCCATGAAATCCGGGGTCAGCTTGCGGCCGATGACGCGCAGGCCGTGCGCCGCCTGCTCCCACGAAAGCGCCCGGATGCGCCCGAAGAGGACGGCGGAGCAATAGCGGGTGGTCAGCCGGGCCGCATCGGTTTCGGCAAAGGAGACGGCCGACACGCAGACGCGGTCGTGGGCGGCGAAGCAGTCGTTTTTCCGCCCCTGCATGGCGCAGTGAAAATAAAGGGTGCTGCCGTCGACGGCGTGGGAAACGGCGACCCCGTAAGGCTCGCCCTCGGGCGTCAGGCAGGAAACGGTGGCAAAAAGGGCCTTTTGCAGCACTTCGAGGGCCTGCTCCCGGCTCAAAGCGCGGTCGGCGCGGCGCATGGGGCGGCTCATTGCGCAATGACCTCTAAGCCGCCCATGTAGGGCCGCAGGACCTGCGGCACGGTGACGGTGCCGTCGGCGTTTTGATAGTTTTCCAAAATGGCGGCGACGGCGCGCTCGGCCGGCAGGCTGGAGCCGTTGAGAGTGTGGACAAACTCGGTCTTGCCGCCCTTTTCGCGCTTGAAGCGGATGCCCGCCCGGCGGGCCTGATAGTCGACATAGTTGGAGCAGGAGGAAATCTCGACATACTTGCCGTACGAGGGCATCCAGACCTCGATGTCGTACTGCTTGGCCTGGTTGGCGCCCATGTCGCCGGTGCAGCAGGCGACGACGCGGTAGGGGAGGTTGAGCGCTTGAAGCAGGCTTTCGGCGTGCGCGGTCAGGCTTTCAAGCTCGGCCATCGAGTTTTCGGGGAGGACAAACTTGACGATTTCCACTTTATGGAACTGGTGCACGCGGATCAGGCCGCGGGTGTCGCGCCCGGCCGCGCCGGCCTCGCTGCGGAAGCAGGCGGTGTTGGTCGTGACGTAAATGGGAAGGTCAGCGCCGTCGAGGATTTCGCCGCTGTAAAAGTTGGTGGCGGGGATTTCGCCCGTCGAGATGAGGTAGTAGTCGGTGTCCTCGATTTTGAACATCTGGTCGGCGAACTTGGGCAGCTGGCCGGTGCCGGTCAGCGTGGCGCTGTTGGCCATGAAGGGGCACATCAGCTCGGTGAAGCCGGCGGCGGTGTTGCGATCGAGGCAGAAGTTCAAAAAGGAGCGCTCGAGCCGGGCGCCGCCCCCGACCATGAAGTTAAAGCGCGTGCCGGTGACCTTGGCGGCGCGGGGGGCGTCGATAATGCCCAGCCGGGCGCCGATGTCCCAGTGTGCCTGCACCTCGAAGTCAAACGAGCGGGGCTGGCCCCATGTGCGGACGACGACGTTGTCCTCGCTGTCGCGGCCCTCGGGGACGCTCTCGTCGGGAATACAGGGGATGCCCAGCATCAGCTGGCGCAGCTCGCCTTCGAGCGCCGAGAGCTGGGCGGTCAGCTCTTTGATGCGCGCCGAAAGAAGCTTCATTTCGGCCATGGCGGCGGCGGGGTCCTCGCCCTTTTTCTTCATTTCGGGGATGCGCTTGGACATGCGGTTCTGCTCGGCCTTGATGGTCTCGCTTTCCTGAATGAGCCGGCGGCGCTGCTCATCGAGCTCCAGCGCGCGGTCAACGGCCTCGTCGTAGCTGCGGCCGCGCTTGCCAAGCTGTGCCTTGGCGCGTTCGGTTTCTTCGCGCAATACTTTGATATCCAGCATATACGGTATTCTCCTTTACAGACAAATCGGCGGCGTCAGGGCTTGATGGTGCGCAGCGCCTGACACAGGGCTTCCAGCCCGTCGTTGCCGTAGTATTCGATGCTCAGCTTTCCTTTTTTGGCGCCGTGGTGAATGGTGACCTTGTAGCCGGTCTGCGCCGACAGGCGGCGCTGCAAATCCTCGATGTAAATGGCGTCCCCCGAAGGGGAGGGGCGCTCTTTTTTGGGCTTTTGCAGCTTTTGCGCCAGTTTTTCCGTTTCGCGCACCGAAAGGCCCTGCTCGACAATGAGCTCGGCGACGGCGGCCATCTGCCCGGGATCGCCCAGCGACAGCAGAGCGCGGCCGTGCCCGGCGGAAATCTGCCCGCGCGACACCTTTTCGCGCAGGGCGGCGGGGAGGGTCAGAAGGCGCAGCGAATTGGCGACGGCGGGGCGGGAGCGCCCGACGCGCTCGGCGGCCTGTTCCTGCGTCATGGCGTACTGGTCCATCAGCGTGCGGTAGCCCTCGGCCTCTTCGATGGGGTCGAGGTCCTCGCGCTGCAGGTTTTCGATCAGGGCGAGGGCATAGGCTGTCTGCTCGTCGACGTCGAGAATGTGCGCCGGGATTTCATCCAGACCGGCCAGCCGCGAGGCGCGCCAGCGCCGTTCCCCCGCGATGATGCGGTAGACTTCGCCGTCGCGGCGGACGGTGATGGGGGTGATGACGCCGTTTTGCCGGATGCTTTCGGCCAAATCCTGCAAGGCCTGCTCGTCAAAGACGTGGCGCGGCTGGTTGGGGCTGGGCTCGACGTCGCGGATTTTGAGGCCGGTGACCGACTGGGCGGCCGCCGGGTCCTCGCCGAAGAGGGCAGAAAGTCCCTTGCCAAGCCCTTTGGGCTGCTTTTGATCGGCCATTTACCTTCCTCCTTTGTTGCGTTTTAAAAACTCGTCGGCGATCAGGCCGTAGGCCTCGGCGCCGCGCGAGAGGCGGTCGTAGGCGAAAATGGGCTTTCCGTGGCTGGGCGCCTCGGAAAGGCGGACATTGCGCGGCACGACCGTTTTAAAGACCTTGGAGCCGAAATATTTTTTGATTTCCTCGGCGACCTGCAGCGTCAGGTTGGTGCGGCCGTCGTACATGGTCAGCAC
>CAKUPI010000037.1 GCA_934675045.1 uncultured Eubacteriales bacterium | reverse complement strand
GCATGGCGGTGCTGCCGCACTTGGGGCAGCGGGTGACGGGGGTCTTGCTGACCTCCATGTGCCCGCACGCGTCGCAGTAATAGGCCGGTATCTGATGCCCCCACCAGAGCTGACGGGAAATGCACCAGTCGTGGACGTTTTCCATCCAGTTGGTATAGGTTTTGGTAAAGCGCTCGGGGACGAACTGAATCTCGCCGTCCTCGACGACGCGGATGGCCTCCTTGGCCAGCGGCGCCATTTTGACAAACCACTGCGCCGAGGTGATGGGCTCGACGTCGGTGTGGCAGCGGTAGCAGGTGCCGACGTTGTGGCTGTAATCCTCGGTTTTGACCAGATAGCCCTGCTCCTCAAGGTCGCGCACAATGGCCTTGCGGCACTCTATGCGGTCCATGCCCTGATACGGGCCGCCGTTTTCGTTGACCTTGCCGTCCTCGTCGAGCACGAGAATGGATTCAAGGTTGTGGCGCTGCCCCATTTCAAAGTCGTTGGGGTCGTGGCAGGGCGTCACCTTGACGCAGCCGGTGCCGAAGTCCATTTCGACATACTCGTCGGCAAAAATGGGAATGGGGCGGTTCATAATGGGCAGAATGGCCTTTTTGCCAATCAGGTGCCGGTAGCGCTTGTCCTTTGGATGCACGGCAATGCCGGTGTCGCCCATCATGGTCTCCGGCCTTGTGGTGGCGATGACCAGATATTCGTCCGAGCCTTCGATGGGGTATTTGACATGCCACAGGTGCCCGGCCTTTTCCGTGTACTCGACCTCGGCGTCGGACAGCGCCGTGCGGCAGTGCGGGCACCAGTTGATGATGCGGCTGCCCTTGTAAATCAGGCCCTTGTCGTAAAGGTCGACAAAGACCTCCTTAACGGCGTTCGACAATCCCTCGTCCATGGTGAAGCGCAGGCGGCGCCAGTCGCACGACGAGCCGAGCTTGCGCAGCTGGCTCAAAATGCGGGAGCCGAAGCGGTTCTTCCAGTCCCAGACGCGCTCGATGAACGCCTCGCGGCCGAGATCGTAGCGGGTCAGGCCCTCTTCCTTGCGCAGCGCCTCCTCCACCTTGATCTGCGTGGCGATGCCGGCGTGATCGGTGCCGGGCAGCCACAGCGCCTCGAAGCCCTGCATGCGCTTGAAGCGGATGAGGGTGTCCTGAATGGTCTCGTCAAAGGCGTGGCCCATGTGCAGCTGTCCGGTGACGTTGGGGGGCGGGATGACGATGGTAAAGGGCTTTTTATCGGGGTTGACCTCGGCGTTGAAAAAGCCGCTTTCCTCCCAGTACCGGTAAAGCCTGTCCTCGCACTCGTGCGGGTCGTAGGTTTTGGGGAGCTCGCGGTGCTCGCTCATAATGCTTCCTCCTTATATTTATAAAAATCTTTCTTCCAGGCGGTTTCCGGCCCTGTGCGGAAAAACAAAAAAGCCTCGTCCCACAGCAGCCCCCGCTGCATGGGACGAAGCCTGAAACGCTCCGCGGTACCACCCAACTTCGCGCCCTGCGGCGCGCACTCCGGGCGCGAACACGCCCTGCTCCTTAACGCGGAAAACGGCACAGCCTACTTGTGTTCAGCCGGCGGCTCGGGGACGACCTTCGGCGCGGCTCTCACGGACGCTCACACCCACCGCGCCCTCTCTGTGCATCAAAACCGGCCTACTCCTGCCCGTCATCGCTTTTCAGTTAGCGTTATTATATGCGTCCGGACGCATTTTGTCAAGGGCTTCGCGCGCCGGCGAGCCGGGCGGAAAGGCCTGCTCGATCCGCGCGCAGGGATAGCCGGTGCACTGTGCGCACACCCGGACGCCGCGGGGCAGCGCGCAGTCGCGCACGGCGCAGAAGGCGCAGAGCTTGCTGCCATTGCTGGAAGAGGCCCTGCATCCCTCGCAGCGCATGTCCTCCGGCTCAAAGCGCACCGCCCCGGTGGAGTATTCCCGGGCCAGGCGGGCCAGCTCCTTTTCGTCGCCGGCGCACGCCGCCCGGTAGGCGGGGCAGGCCTCGCAGTCAAAGCCGCAGGGCGCCCAATGTGCCATCACCCATCCCCCCCCTTGCCGTTTTTTGATAAACCCATTATAACCTGCCGCAGAGCGGTTGACAAGAGGCGCGCGGCAGGGCATACTAAAAAGAAAAGGCCGCCCCCTTTCCGGCCCGGCGGCCGAGGCACCCCCGCCCCTTCCGGCATCTTACATTGAGAGAGGAGAATGTCTTTATGAAAGTCCTGCTGACCGCTTTCGACCCCTTCGGCGGCGAAAGCATCAACCCCGCTCAGGAGGCCGTCCGTCTGGTGTCCGACGCCGTTGCGGGCGCCGAGATCGTCAAGCTCGAGGTTCCCACCGTCTTTGGCAAAAGCATTCAGACCATGCTCCAAAAGGCGCGCGAGGTGCACCCCGACGTCATTTTGTGCATCGGGCAGTCGGGCGGCCGATACGACATCACGCCCGAGCGCGTCGCCATCAACTTCAATGACGCCCGCATTCCCGACAACGAGGGCAACCAGCCCGTCGACCAGCCCATTTATCCCGACGGCGCCCCCGCCTACTTTTCCAACCTCCCCATCAAGGCCATGGCCGAAGCCATCCGCGCGGCCGGGCTTCCCGCCAGCGTGTCCAACACGGCGGGCACCTATGTGTGCAACCACCTGATGTACGGTGTTTTGTACCACATCGACCGCGAAATGCCCGGGGTGCGCGGCGGGTTCATCCACGTGCCCTATGTGCCGGAGCAGGTCGCCCGGCGCGCCTCGCCGGCGCCCAGCCTTTCCCGGCAGGACATTGCCCGCGGCATCGAGGCCGCCATCGCCGCCATCGTGCAAAACCCCACCGATCTTCCGGCTTCCGCCGGAAAAGAACACTAAAGCCCCTCCGCAAGGCCCGGGAGATGGATTCCCGGGCTTTTTTTCTCGGATTTTTTACAGTTTGTTCATTGACGCCGGCTTTCCCGTTTTGTATAATAGGCCCGTGCAAAACACATAACTATGTTAACTATTAACATCGTCATTCGTTTCGGCGCGCACGCCGCCCCGCCGATGACACATTCAGAGAAAGCCGGTGATTGCATGAACGCCCCCACCCCCCAAGAGCGCGCCCTGCTGAACGCCGTTTTCCGGCTGCGGCGCGCCAATTTTTCGCTGCTGTTCTGCCGCCTGACCCGCGCCGAGTTTTTCGTTTTGGAGTACATCCACAACGCCGGCCCCACGGGCAGGCCCGACGCGGGGGGCATTTACGTTTCTGAGCTGGCCGCCGCCCTGCGCATCAGCCCCCCGGCCGTCTCCCGCACGCTCGGGCCGCTTGAGGACCGCGGGCTGATCGAAAGGCATGTCGACCGCGCCGACCGGCGCAATACCCGGATATTCCTGACGCCGGAGGGCGAACAAACCCGCTGCGAGGCCGCCGGGCGAATGCAGCGTTTTTCCGAAACCTTTGTGCATCGCATGGGGGCTTCGGACATCGACACCCTGACCCGGCTGCTCGAAAAGTTCGTCGACATCTGGGAAGAGGAATTGACAAAGGAGAACAACCGATGCTGAAGATTCTCAAATACCTGCGGCAGTCCAAATGGGCGGTGCTGGCCATTTTCGCCCTGCTTCTTGTGCAGGCCTGGTGCGACCTTTCGCTGCCGCAGTACACGTCAGACATTGTCGACGTCGGCATTCAGCAGGGCGGCATAGAAAACGCCGTGCCCGAACGCCTGCGGCAGAGCACGCTTGACGCCCTCAAGCTTTTTATGACCGATGAGGAAGCGGCGCTGGCCGACAGCGCCTACCTCCCCAACGGGGACGGCGTCCTGCGCCTGCAAAGCACCGACCGCGAGACCGTCGACGCCCTTGACAGCGCCTTCGGCCTGCCCATGCTGGCCCTGTCGGCGCTTGCGCAAAACGGCGCCCAATCCGGTTTTGAAGCGGCCGTGCAGTCGGGGCAGCTGACGCGCGACAGGCTTGAGGCCATTCGCGCACAGGTCACCGACGCGCTGGGCGGCAGCTCCGAGGCCGTCATCCGCCAAAAGGCCCTTCTCTTCGTCAAGGCGGAGTACGAGGCGATCGGCGTCGACCTTTCGCAGGTGCAGACCGCCTATCTGCTGCGCACGGGCGCAAAGATGCTGGCTCTGACGCTTGTCATGGCGGCGACGGCCGTCGGCGTCAGCTTTCTCGCCTCGCGCGTTGCCGCCCGCATCGGCATGACGCTGCGCGGCAAGGTCTTTTCCAAGGTGGTTTCCTTTTCCGGCGCCGAAACCGACCGCTTTTCCGTAGCGTCGCTCATCACCCGCAGCACCAACGACATCCAGCAGGTGCAGATGGTCATCGTCATGGGCCTGCGCATGGTTCTGTACGCCCCCATTTTGGGGCTTGGCGGCGTTTTCCGGGTCATGAGCACCCACACCGGCATGAGCTGGATCATCGGCGTCGGCGTCGGCTGCGTCATGGCGCTGGTCACCATTCTGATGAGCGTCGCCATGCCCAGGTTCAAAAAAATGCAGGCGCTGGTCGACCGCGTCAATCTTGTGTCGCGCGAGATTCTGACCGGCCTGCCCGTCATCCGGGCCTTCAGCCGCGAAAAGCACGAGGAGGAGCGCTTTGACAGGGCCAACCGCGATTTGATGCAGACGCAGCTGTTTACCACCCGCGTCATGGCCTTTATGCAGCCGTCCATGATGCTGATTATGAACGCCATCAGCGTGCTCATCGTCTGGACTGGCGCGCAGCGCATCGACACCGGCACCATGCAGGTGGGCGATATGATGGCCTTTATCACCTACACCATGCAAATCGTCATGTCCTTTTTGATGATCTCCATGATCTCCATTCTGCTGCCGCGCGCGGGCGTCGCCGCCGGCCGCATCAACGAGGTCATCGAAACGGAAAACACCATCCGCGACCCGCAAAACCCCCGCGACAACGAAAAGGAAAGGCTGCGCGGCGTCCTCTGCTTTCACGATGTCTCCTTCCGCTACCCCGACTCCGACGCCGATGTTCTGTCGCACATTTCCTTCACGGCCCGTCCGGGCGAGACGACGGCCATCATCGGCTCGACGGGCAGCGGAAAGTCCACCCTTTTAAACCTCATTCCCCGCTTCTTTGACGTGTCGGGCGGCAGCATCACGCTGGACGGCATCGACATCCGCGAGCTGTCGCAGCACAAGCTGCGCTCCCTGCTGGGCTACGTGCCGCAAAAGGGCGTGCTGTTTTCCGGCGACATCGAGTCAAACCTCAAGTTCGGCGGCGCCGGCATCACCGACCGGCAGATGGAGCGGGCCGCCGCCATCGCGCAGGCCACGGAGTTTATCGAGCAGAAGCCCGAGCGCTACCATTCCCCCATCGCGCAGGGCGGCTCCAACGTCTCGGGCGGGCAAAAGCAGCGCCTGTCCATTGCCCGCGCCATCGCCAAAAACCCGTGCGTTTACCTCTTTGACGACAGCTTTTCCGCTCTCGATTACAAAACCGACGTGGCGCTGCGCCGCGCGCTGAGCGAGAGCACCAAAGAGGCCGCCGTCATCATTGTGGCGCAGCGCATCAGCACCATCGCGCACGCACAGCAAATCATCGTGCTGGACGAGGGGCGCATTGTCGGCGCCGGCACGCACGAGGAGCTGCTGCGCTCCTGCGCCGAATATCAGGAAATCGCCAAATCGCAGCTTTCCGAAGCTGAGCTGGGAGGGATGCAGAAATGAAGGATTCTCACGAAAGCTACCGCCGCCCCGCGCGGCGCGGCCCCGGCGGTCCGGGCGGTCCGGGCGGCCCCGGCGGTCCGCACGGCATGATGCCGGGCGAAAAGGCCCGCGACTTCAAAGGCTCCGTCAAGCAGCTGCTGGGCTATATGGGCCGCTTCAGGCCGGTTCTGGCCGCCGTCGTTCTGCTCGCCGCGCTCAGCACCGTGTTCAGCATTGCCGGGCCCAAGATTCTGGGCAACGCCACCACCGAGATTTTCACCGGCCTTGTGGCCAAGGTCAGCGGAACCGGCTCGATCGATTTCGGAAAAATCGGAAAAACCCTGATTTTCCTGCTCTGCCTGTACGGGCTGAGCGCCGCTCTGGCCTTTGTACAGCACTGGCTGATGAGCAGCGTCACGCAAAAGACCTGCTACCGCCTGCGCCGCGACATCTCGGAAAAAATCCACCGCATGCCCATGCGGTACTTCGAGGCGCAGACGGTGGGCGACGTTCTTTCCCGCATCACCAACGACGTCGACACGCTCGGGCAAAGCCTGAACCAGAGCGTGACGCAGCTCATCACCGCGCTGGCCACCCTGATCGGCGTTTTCGTCATGATGCTGCGCATCAGCCCGCTCATGACGCTCGTCGCCCTGCTCATTCTGCCCATTTCGGCGGGGCTTATCGCGCTGGTCGTCAAGCGCTCGCAAAAGTACTTTGTCGCCCAGCAGAGCTTTCTCGGCCGGCTCAACGGCCAGGTCGAGGAGGTTTACAGCGGCCATAACATTGTCAAGGCCTTCAACCGCGAAGAGGCCGTTTTGAAAGAGTTCGGGCAGACCAACGCGCAGCTTTGCAGCTCTGCGTGGCGCTCGCAGTTTCTTTCCGGCCTGATGCACCCCGTCATGATGTTTGTCGGCAACCTCGGCTATGTCGCCGTCGCCGTGCTGGGCAGCCTTCTCGCGGTGCGCGGCTCCATCACGGTGGGCGACATTCAGGCCTTCATCCAGTACGTGAAAAACTTCACCCAGCCGGTGCTGCAAATTGCGCAGATCACCAACCTTTTGCAGTCGATGGCGGCGGCCTCCGAGCGCGTTTTTGCCTTCCTCGCCGAAAACGAGGAGCCGGCCGGCGGCCCGAACCCCATTCCGCCCCAAAAGCTCACCGGCAAAGTCGAGTTTCGGCACGTGCGCTTCGGCTATACGAAAGACAAGACCGTCATCGGCGACTTTTCCGCCGCCGTCGAGCCCGGGCAAATGGTGGCCATCGTCGGCCCGACGGGCGCCGGCAAAACGACCATGGTCAAGCTGCTCATGCGCTTTTACGACGTCAATTCGGGCGCCATTTTGGTCGACGGCCACGATGTGCGCGATTTCAACCGCAGCGACCTGCGGCAGGCCTTCGGCATGGTGCTTCAGGACACCTGGCTCTTCAAGGGCACCATCATGGAAAACATCCGCTACGGGCGGCTGGACGCCACTGACGACGAGGTCATTGCCGCCGCCAAGGCCGCCCATGTGCACCACTTCATCCAGACCCTTCCGGGCGGCTACCAGATGGAGCTGAATGAAGACGCCGACAATATTTCGCAGGGGCAAAAGCAGCTTTTGACCATCGCGCGCGCCATTCTGGCCGACAACCGCATCATGATTCTGGACGAGGCGACCTCCTCGGTCGACACCCGCACCGAGCAGCGCATTCAGAAGGCCATGGCCAACCTGATGCACGGGCGCACCAGCTTTGTCATCGCCCACCGGCTGTCGACCATCCGCGACGCCGACCTCATTCTGGTGATGAAGGACGGCGACATCATCGAGCAGGGCACCCACGCCGGGCTTTTGCAGAAGGGCGGATTTTACGCCGAGCTGTACAACTCGCAGTTTGAAGAGGGGCACGTCGCCTGAGCATTCCCCCGCCCCGGGCGTAAAATACCGAAATACAAGAGATAAGGAAGGATTTTTATGCAGCGTTGTGTGATTGTCGGCGGGGCCGCCATTCAAAACCCTGCCTTTGTCCGCAGTCAGCTGCGGGCAGACGACTATGTCATTTTCTGCGACAGCGGCCTTGCGCATGTAAAGCCGCTCGGGCTTTCCCCCGACCTGGTCGTCGGCGATTTTGACTCCTACCCCAGGCCCGATCTCCCCGTGGAGACCATCGTTCTCCCCCGTGAAAAGGATGACACCGACACCGTCTTTGCCGCCAAAGAGGCACTGCGCCGCGGCTTTCAGTCCTTTCTTCTGATCGGCGCCGTCGGCGGGCGGCTGGACCACACGCTGGCCAACCTGTCCATTCTCGTCATGCTTCAGCGGCAGGGCAAGAGCAGCCGCATCGTCGACGATTATTCCGTCATGGAAATGGTCGGCGCCGCGCCGGTGGACATCGCCGGGGACTGCGCCTTCTTTTCGCTGCTGAACATCACGGGCACGGCCGAGGAAATCTTCATTTCCGGCGCGAAATACCCCCTTTCCGGCGCCCGCATCGAATGCAGCTATCAGTACGGCACCAGCAACGAGGTCCTGCCCGGTCAGACGGCAAGGGTTTCCGTCGGGCGGGGCAGCCTGCTGCTGATTCGCGTTTTCCGCGATTCCCCCAAATAACATCCCCGCCGCAAAAAGAGGAACGCAGGGCGTATGCCCTGCGTTCCTTTTGCCTTTATCGCCTGTTTTTATTTGCCTGTCATATAGCGGAAGATAAAGGTGACGATTTGCGCTCTGCTGCAATCGTCGCCGGGGGCAAACAGCCCGCCGCCGACTCCCGCGGCAACGCCCTTTTCTACCGCCCAGCGGATTGCGTTGTAGTAATACGCATCGGCATCGTTCGCGTCAGAGAAGGCGCTCGTGCCGCTTACTGCGGGGCTGCCCGCCGCACGGTAGAGGAAGGTGACTGTCTGCGCGCGGGTCACCGTGTCGTCGGGGCTGAAGGTGGTGGCGCTGGTGCCGACGGTGATGCCCTGCTCCACGGCCCACAGAACCGCATGGTAGTAGTAAGCGGTCTTGGGGACGTCGTCAAACGGCATCACGCTGCCCGTAGGCGCGGGGGACCCGGCGGCGCGCCACAGGAAGGTCACCGTCTGCGCGCGGGTGCAGCTGTCGTCGGGGCTGAAGGTGGTGGTGCTGGTTCCGGTGGTGACCCCCTCGCGCACGGCCCAGAGCACCGCTTCGGTGAAGTAGGCGCCGTCGGGAACGTCCACAAACGGATTCTGCGGCTTGACCTCGACCTGGGCAAAGGCGGCCTTTACCGTAACCTTCGACGCGGGCATGGTAAAGGTGAACGCGCCGTTTTGTTCGGTCAGCTTCACTTTGACGCCCTTCTCGTCGGTCACGGTCAGCATATCCAGCTCATAGCCCTTGGCCGCCGCGGCGGTCAGGGTCACCGTTTCACCGGCCGCGGCGCTGCTGCGGCTTGCGGTCACGGCGCCGTTCTGGGCGTCCTCCACCGTGATGGTATAGGTGGGAATCACCATTCCGCCGCCGCCCGTGCCGCTGCTTCCGGCGCGCTCAAAGGTGGCCGAAACCTCAACATCGGCGTCGGGCATGATGAAGCTGCGATCGGTGGAAATGCTCAGATTCTCTACGTTCTCGCCGTCCATGTAGGTGGCGGTAAGCTTGTTCAGCCGGTAGTTGTTGTCCGGCGTCACGGTGATGACCACGGTATCGCCGGCCGCCGCGATTTTCGGCGCGGCCGAGATCGTGCCGTTTGCCGCCTCAAGCGCGGTCACCGCGTGCAGCTTTTTCGTCCGCGCCCCTACGGTGAGATTGTCTCCGAGGGCGTAAACCGTGCAGGTCTTGCTGCCGTCTTCGTTGTCCACAATGCGGTCGAAGCCGTCCCCTTCGGCGGTGACCTCCGCCAGCCGGTAGCCGGCCATCGCCCTGACGGTGAACACAAGGGTCTCGCCCTGAAGCACCTTGTCGCCGCTCTTGCGCACGTCGTTCTCGTTGTCCCACGTGACCGTCCAGGACTCGCCGTTCACGGCCGTGACATTGTAGGAAACCACTTTTTGGAACTCCACCGTGATGTCAATGACCGCATCCGCACCGCCAAGGGCGTCGATGGTCAGCACATCGCCCTGATAGGCTGCCGCGGGGTCGTTTGCGTTGGCGACCACGGTGCCGTTCATCTTCCATTCCTTGACCATCCAACCGGCCGCAGGCTCGCTGGTAATCACCACGGTGGAGCCGCCGCCCACATCGGGCTTGCCGGACGCGAAGGGAACGGTGTCGGTCGTCGCGGACTGAATGGTGCCGCCCTCTCCCGCGCCGTAATTGCCCACGACGCTGTAATGGACGGTGTAATAGCTCTGGGGCACAAAGTCAATGTCAAAAACGATGTCGTCCATGATGTTTTCAAAGCGCTTTGTCTTGCTGTGGTCGCTGTCGTAGACCGTTCCGTTCACCGTCCACTTGCCGACCATGTAGCTTGCCTTGGGCTCGGCAAAAATCACCACGGTGTCGCCGTCATAGGCGTAGAGCATTCCGCCGGTGTATTCGCCCGCGGCCTGCTCGGTTCCGTTCTTGTCGAGCACCTGATAGCGGACTTTGCCCTCCAGCGCGTTGAAGGTTCCGCTGACGGTGCGGGCGTTGGCCCGTTTGAATACCGCCTCAACCGCGGTGTCGGTGCTGAGCTTCAGAATGTTGTATACCGCGCCGCTGTCGTCCGCGGCCGTGCCGTCTACCTTCCAGTAGTCAAAGACGTAGCCGTAATCGGGCTGGGCCGTCAGCGTGATCGCCGTGGCGCCCGGCACCCCGGAAATCGTCTTTGACCCTTCTTCCGAGGTCACGGTGTCCGTCGTATCGCCGTAGACGGCGGTGACGGTGCCCTTTCCGGTAGAAAGTCTCAGGTCGTAGTGACCCAGCTCCGCCAGCGTGCTCACCTCGGTGTTCTTCAGCAGGGCAAAGGTATAGCGGCTTCCTGTGTAGGGCAGGTATTCGAGGTTGTCCTCCCCGGCCTCGGCCTCCGGGTCGTAGTCCGGGTTGGGGGTTTCGGTGCAGAGAATGGCGCCGTCGACCTTCCAGCGTGCGTCGGCTGCGATCTCGTAGCCCGGCGCCGCCTCAACCGTCACCTCTGTGTCGCCCGGGATGCTTGCGCCGGAGCCCACATAGCGGACAACCGGGGCGGTTGCCGCGTTGTCGTCATGGTCCCACATGTAGTGCGCGCGGAGGTTGTCCGCAAGGGTGAGCACATAGCTGTCGCGGACGAAAACAGGGTAAAGGTCCGCGTTCCGCTTCGGCATGGTGACGGTGACCTCAGCGCCCTCGTAACGGGTGTTGCTGCCGCCGACCACAAACTCCCAGTGACTGAAATGGTAGCCCTCGGCAGGCACCGCCTTAAAGGTCCATTCCGCGCCCGGCGTGGTGGTGGCGCCGTTGGCAAAGCCGTTCGGCATTTCCACCGTGCCGGCGTTCGGCGTGCGGTTGGTCACGGTCAGCTTGTACTGCTCCACCTCGTACTCCAGCGCCACGTGCAGCGGCTCTGCGAGCATGGTGCAGGACAGCGTCGGGTTGCTTCCGTTCTCGACGGTGGGCGCACTGTCGCCGCGCTTGACCGTCCAGCTCTTGATCTGATACCCTTCATATGGCTTTGCCAGGAAGAGCAGCGACGTGCCGTTGCTGAATGTAACACCGGGAGCAGTCAATTGTTCCTGTGCAACTGCCTCCGGGGAAATCAATTCGATGGTACCTGCCGGGTTGCCGTTGACCGTGCCGACTTCCGCAGTCACAGGAAACTGCTTGCCGGTGACGATATAGGTGGCGGGTTCGAAGGTCACCAGATAGTTGCCGCCATAGGTGACGCCGCCAACAACATATTTATCTCCGTTTTTAGATGTAGGAATATCTCCGTACTTGTTTGCACCTTCGATTTTAACCACATTGTTCGGATTTACTTCTCCGGTTACCGTATAGCTGCCCGGTAAAGTCC
>CAKUPI010000036.1 GCA_934675045.1 uncultured Eubacteriales bacterium | reverse complement strand
GACCGCTTCGGCGGGCTTTTTGCCCCGTCCGCGGCGGAAAAGCGGGGCGGGGAGGGACGCAAAGCAAAAAAATGGGAGAAAGCGTCGAAAAGTAGTTGCAAGCGCCGCAATAGTTTGATAAAATAACATCTGTGTGCAGCACCCGGCGCTTTTGAAAGGGCGCCGATTGGCAAAACACGGGATCGAAAGAGAATATGTCCAGGAGGAACAAGAAATGAAAAAGAGAGTATTGGCCCTGCTGCTGGCCGGCCTGATGATTTTTGCGCTGGCTGCCTGTTCGGATCAAAACGGGAGCCAGAAGCCGGACAACGAGGGTCAGAACAACGAAGGACAGAACAATCAGGGCGAGGGCCAGAAGCCGTCGGGCGGCGAAACGGCCGGAATCGCGAAGGAAGACCTCAAGGTAGGCTTTGTTCACATTTCCGACCCCAGCGACAAGGGCTACACCTACAACCACGACCTCGGCACGCAGGAAATGGTGAAGGCGCTGGGCCTCAGCGAGGATCAGGTCATCAATAAATACAACGTCAAAGAGAACGAGAGCTGCGAAACGGCGCTGCGCGAGCTGGTCGAGGCCGGCTGCCAGCTGATTTTTGCCACCAGCTTCGGCTTTGAGGACTATGTCATGGCGGTCGCCGCCGAATACCCCGACGTGCAGTTCTGCCATGCCACCGGCACACAGGCCGCGGGCTCGGGCCTTGACAACGTGCACAACTACTTCGCCTCGATTTTCGAGGCCCGTTATCTGGCGGGCATCGCCGCCGGCCTCAAGACCGAGAACAACCACCTCGGCTATGTCGGCGCCTATCCGTTTGCCGAGGTCATTTCGGGCTTCACCGCCTTCTATCTCGGCGCCAAGAGCGTCAATCCGGACGTGACCATGGAAGTCATGTACACCGACTCGTGGAACGATCCCACCAAGGAAGCGCAGGTCGCGCAGGCCCTTATCGACCGCGGCTGCGACGTCATCAGCCAGCACTGCGACTCGACGGCCCCCGCCACCACGGCCGAGCAGAACGGCGTGTGGCAGGTCGGCTACAACGCCGATATGATCGACGCCGCCCCCAACGCCTCGCTCATTTCCGCCCGCATCAACTGGGGCATCTACGTCACCTACGCCACCCAGTGCGTCATCGACGGCAAGGCCATTGACGTCGACTGGTGCAAGGGCTATGCCGACGGCGCCGTTTACCTCTCGCCGCTCAACACGGCCATCGCCGCCGAGGGCACGCAGGAGGCCATTGACGCCGCCGCCAAGGAGCTGGTGGACGGCACCCGCCATGTCTTTGACGGCCCGCTGAGCGGCGTCGGCACCGACTTTGACGGCAACGAGATCACCGTTGACATTCCCGAGGGTGAGTACTACCACGAAAGCGAAGAGCAGAGCGCTCCGTCTTTCTGCTACATCATTCCGGGCATCTCCATCGCCAAGTAAACATCAGCCGGAAAACCTTCATGGCGGAGCCGCACCTGCGCTCCGCCATGATTTCAATTGCGGAAGATTTGCCGCGCGGGCGGCGCAGGCCGAAAGCGCCGAAAGGCGGCTTCCGGTCATTCAGTTGTAAAGAGGGGGATGCGCCATTAAAAGAGAAAACGCCATTGAGGTTCGGAACCTGACCAAGCGCTTCGGCGAGGTCGTCGCCAACGACAAGGTCTGTCTAAAGGTCCGCCGGGGAGAAATACTGGCCCTTTTGGGCGAAAACGGAAGCGGAAAAACCACGCTGATGAACATGCTGTCGGGCATTTACTTCCCCGACGAGGGCGAAATCCTGGTGGGCGGAGAGCCGGTTGTCATCCGCTCGCCCCGCGACGCCTTTGAGCTGGGCATCGGCATGATCCACCAGCACTTTAAGCTGGTCGACGTTTTTACGGCGGCGGAAAACATTGTGCTTGGGCTGGACGGCGGCGTCGTCGTGGACAGGCGCGCCCTGTCGCGGTCCATCGCCGAAATCAGCCGCAGGTACGGCTTTGAAATCGACCCGGACCGGAAGATTTACGAGATGTCGGTCAGCGAAAAGCAGACGGTCGAAATCATCAAGGTGCTGTACCGCGGCGCCGAAATCCTGATTCTGGACGAGCCGACGGCCGTTTTGACGCCGCAGGAGGCGGAAAAGCTCTTTGCCGTTTTGCGCAACATGCGCGACGACGGCAAGGCCATCGTCATCATCACCCACAAGCTGAGCGAGGTGATGGAGATATCCGACCGCGTCGCCGTTTTGCGCAAGGGCGCTTACATCGGCACGGTGGAAACGGCCGAAACCAACCCCAAGGCCCTGACCGAAATGATGGTCGGCCGCGCCGTCAGCCTCGACATCGACAGGCCGGTCTCCGCGCGCGGCGAGGAGCGGCTGAAGGTGGTTGACCTGACGTGCATCAGCGAAGAGGGCGTGACCCTTTTGGACAAGGTCTCCTTTTCGGCTTACGGCGGGGAGATTCTGGGCGTCGCCGGCATTGCCGGAAGCGGCCAGAAGGAGCTGTGCGAGGCCATCGCGGGGCTGTGCCCGGCGCAGGGCGGAGCCATTTTGTACGCCGGCCAGGTCGGAGACGTCGAGGTCCGTGAAAATCTGGTGGGCAAAAGCCCGATGGAGATCATCAAAAAGGGCGTCGCCCTTGCCTTTGTCCCCGAGGACCGGCTGGGCATGGGCCTTGTAGCCGACATGGACATTGTCGACAACATGATGCTCAAAAACTACCGAAGCGGCAAAGGGCCCTTCGCCGATCGCGCGCCGGCGCGGGAGCTGGCCGAAAAGGTGGTCGAGCGCCTCGAGGTCGTCACCCCCGGGCTGTCGGCGCCGGTGCGGCGCATGTCGGGCGGCAACGTGCAGAAGGTGCTGGTCGGGCGCGAAATCGCCTCGTCGCCGTCGGTGCTCATCACCGCTTATCCGGTGCGCGGGCTGGACATCAACTCGTCGTACACCATTTATCACCTGCTCAACGAGCAGAAGGAAAAGGGGGCCGCCGTTTTGTTCGTCGGCGAGGACCTCGACGTGCTGCTCGAGCTGTGCGACCGGATTCTGGTGCTGTGCGGCGGCCGGGTGAGCGGCGTGGTCGACGCGCGCTGGGCCACCAAGGAGCAAATCGGCCTGATGATGACCCATGTGGAAAAGGAGGACAGGGGGCAATGACAGGGGAAAACAAAGCCGTTCACCGCGAGCCGCTTGTCCGCATCGTCAAGCGCGGCGACATTCCGGCAAAGAAAATCTGGGCCATCCGCGCGCTGGCGGCGCTGGGGGCCGTTTTGACCGGGGCGCTGCTCATTCTGGCGCTCGGGCACAATCCCGCCGCCGTCTATGTGCAGATGGTGGTCGGCGCCGTCGGCAGCAAAACGGCACTGGTCGAGACCATCAAAAAGGCCATTCCGCTGACGGGCGCGGCCATTGCCATCGCACCCGCCTTCAAAATGAAGTTCTGGAACATCGGCGCCGAGGGGCAGATTATGGCGGGCGCCATTGCCGCCAGCTATTTCGCCCTGTTTCACAGCCAGAGCATGCCCCGGCCGCTGCTGCTGGCCGTCATGCTGACGGCGGCGCTGCTGGCCGGCGCGGTGTGGGGCGTCATTCCCGCCCTTTTCAAGGCCAAATGGGGGACCAATGAGACCCTTTTCACCCTGATGTTCAACTATATCATCCTCGGCTTCGAGCGCTACCTGCAAAACGGGCCGTGGAAAAAGCCGTCGAGCGGCGGCTTTCCCAAAATCGCCATGTTTGACGATGCCGCCCGCCTGCCGCGGCTGTTCGGCGTGCACATCGGCTGGATTTTCGTGCTGCTGCTGGTCATCGGCATGACGGTTTACCTGCGCCGCAGCAAGCACGGCTATGAAATCGCCGTCGTCGGCGAAAGCGAGCCCACGGCGCGCTACGCCGGCATGAACGTCGCCCGCATTATTGTGCGCACCATGCTCATTTCGGGCGCCATCGCCGGTCTGGTGGGCTTTTTGCAGGTGTCAGGCGCCAACTACACCCTGACGGAAAACACGGCGGGCGGCATCGGCTTTACCGCCATCACCGTCGCGTGGCTGGCCAAGCTCAACCCCATCGCCATGGTCTTTATCGCCGCCTTCCTCGCCGTGCTGCAAAAGGGTTCGGGCCGTATTCAGACCGAGTTTCTCATCCCGGCCTCGGCGGCCGAGGTGCTGACCGGCATCATTTTGTTCTTTATGCTCGGCTGCGAGTTCTTTATCCATTACCGTCTGGTGCTGCGCGGCGGAAAGGAGCAGAAACATGGATAGTCTTATCAATCTGCTGGTGGCCGCCGTGCTGGCGGGAACGCCGCTGCTGTTCGGCACGCTGGGCGAGATTCTGACGGAAAAATCCGGCAACCTCAACCTGGGCGTCGAGGGCATTATGTTCATGGGCGGGGTGGCCGGTTTGGCCGGCGCCTATTACTACGAGCGCGCCGCCGCTCACCCCTCGGGGGTGCTGGCCGTCTGCATCGCCCTTGTCTGCGCCTTTGCGTGCGGCGCCTTCGGCTCGCTGATTTTCAGCCTGCTGACCGTCACGCTGCGCGCCAACCAGAACGTCACCGGCCTGGCCCTGACCATTTTCGGCACCGGCTTTGCCAACTTTTTCGGCGAGGTCATGGGCAACCGGGCCGAATCGGGCTACGCCGCCGTCGGCGACACCGTCAAAGCGGCCTTTGCCGGCGTGAAGATTCCCGTGCTGTCCGACCTGCCCTATGTCGGAAAGCTGCTGTTCAGCTATAACATTCTGGTCTACCTCGGCATTGCGATGGCCGTTGTGATGGCGTGGTTTCTGCGCCATTCCCGCAAGGGTCTCAACCTGCGCGCCGTGGGCGAAAACCCGCAGACGGCCGACGCCGCCGGCATTGACGTCACCCGCTACAAGTACGCCGCCACCTGCGTCGGCGGCGGCATCTGCGGCATCGGCGGCATGTACATCGTCATGGTGACCTGCGGCGGCATCTGGGTCCACAACTGCGTCGGCGGCAAGGGCTGGATCGCCGTGGCGCTTGTCATCTTCGCCATGTGGAGCCCGGCGCGCGCCCTGCTCGGCTCGCTGGTGTTCGGCGCGCTGTCCATCATGCGCCTGTATGTGTCGCTCGGCATCCCCACGCAGCTTTACGACACGCTGCCCTATGTGGCCACCGTGCTGGTGCTGATCTTTGTCAGCTTCAAGCACCGCCGCGAAAACCAGCCGCCCGCCAGCCTGGGCAACCCGTACTTCCGCGAGGAGCGCTGAGCGGGAAGCGGCCGCGGCATCCGGCGCGTCCCCAAACGGCATGACCCTGTGGTCATGCCGTTTTTTGCACCCTGACCGGCCCGCGCGGGGGAGCTTCGGGCCAAGACTTTCCGCTTTACGGCCGACGGCGCTGCGGCGAGGGAAAAATCGCAGCCCGGGGCGGCGGGTTTTTGTATTCCCACTGTGCGAAAAATGTGGTATACTGATATATTATGAACTGCCGCGCCCGGCGCGGCGGATTTCGGAAGTATTGCGGTCCCGCCGGGACCTTTTGACGGAGTGATGATGTGGAGCAAAGCAGAAAAAGCGGTCCCCGCCCGGCAGGGCGCGGGCGCAGGGAATCGGTCTACGCCGCCAACGAGCGCTATGAGCGCGAAAATACTGAGCGCGAGGACCTGCTGGAGGGAAAAAACGCCGTGTGGGAGGCCCTTTGCGCGGGCCGGCAGCTGGACAAGATCTTTTTTGCCGCAGGGTCGGCGTCGTCGGTCGGGCGGGTGATTGACCGCGCCCGCCGTCAGGGCGTGCCGGTGCAGGAATGCGATCGCCGCAAGCTGGATCGGATGAGCGCAACGGGGGCACATCAGGGCATTGTCGCCGTCGCGGCGGCCGCGCAGTACGCCGGGCTGGAGGACATTCTGGCGCTGGCGGAAAAGAGGGGGGAGCGCCCCCTTGTCGTGCTGTGCGACGGCATCACCGATCCGCACAACCTCGGGGCCATCATCCGCTCGGCCGAGGTCGCCGGGGCCCACGGCGTGGTGGTTCCGCGCCGCCGCAGCGCCGGGCTCAACGCCGCCTGCGCCAAGGCGGCCGCCGGTGCGCTCGAGCACCTGCCCGTCGCGCGGGTCAGCAATCTGGCCGCGGCCATCGCCGAGCTGAAGGAAAAAGGGCTCTTTCTCTTTGCCGCCGACATGGCGGGCGAAAGCATGTACCGGGCCGACCTGACGGTGCCCGCGGGCATTGTCATCGGCTCGGAGGGCGAGGGAATTTCACGGCTGGTGCGGCAGGAGTGCGACGCCGTCGTCAGCATTCCGCAGCGGGGACGCATTTCGTCCCTCAACGCATCCAACGCGGCGGCCGTTCTGCTCTTTGAAGCGGTGCGCCAGCGCGGCGCAGAGTAAGATTCTGCCGGACAAACGATTCGGAGGCAAACCCCGTGGATAACCAATACACCCTGGAAGAAATCATTGCAGAGGTAAAAAGCGGAAAGCTGACGGCTTCTTTCGAACAGGCGGCTGCACCGGAAGGTGAAGCCGTTCTTCGCCGTGTCCGGACACCGCCGGAGGCGGCCGGGAGGGAGCGGGCCGAATCCCTGCCGCCGCAGCCCCAGGCGACGGGAAAACGGGAGGCTGTGGCGCAGAAAAAGGAAGAGCCGGCGTCGCCTGCATCGCCCGCGCCGCAGGACAAAAAGGCGCCCCGCGCCCCGCGCGCCAAGATCACCGAGTTCCCCGAGCGGACGGCGGAGGAGAGCGACGAGCCTGCCGAAAAGCCGCGCCGCCGTGTGGGCGCGCCGTGGCGCACGCAGGCCCCGCCCGCATGGGAGGAGGAGCCCGAGGCGGAAGACCTGCCGCCCGACGAGGACGAGGAGGAGGGCGAGCGGCTGGCGCCCGATCGCCCCTATGACTTCAGCAACCCGAGCTTTGACGACGCCGAGCAGGGGGCGGCCTACTGCGCGGCCAAAACGGCGGCGCTGTCGGCCCGTATTC
This sequence comes from uncultured Eubacteriales bacterium, assembly GCA_934675045.1. Classification (GTDB taxonomy): domain Bacteria; phylum Bacillota; class Clostridia; order Oscillospirales; family Butyricicoccaceae; genus Ventrousia. Next base: position 4,778 of record CAKUPI010000036.1, on the reverse strand, counting down.
TCTTTATGCTTCCGCTGCTCGCCGTGTCGGCCTATATGACGCTGGCGGCGCTGTTCGCGCTGCCCATGCCACCCGGCTTTACCTATATAGAGCGGCCGTTTTTCTATGTGCTGACCCTGTGCGCCGCCGAGGTCTGCGCCATGCTGCTGGCCTCTGACGTGACGGGCGCCGGCCTGTACCGGCTGGCGGTGCTGCGGCCGACCATGGACAGCATGGTGCTTTTCAGCTGCCTGTGCACGCTGGCGCACGCCGTGTCCATCATCGTTGTGCCGCAATGGGGCGGGTATCTGCCCTATTGCTGCGTGTCCGTTCTGGTGTGCCTGCTGGCCACGGTTGCCAAGCGGCAGCGGGCCGACACCTTCAAGCGGGCCTATAAAATCTGCCAGCTGGCGACGGCGCCGACCGCCGTCAAGCGCATCCGGACCGAGGGCAGGGGCTTTGCCGCCGTCAAGACGCAGCAGGGGGCCTACCCCGACGTGGAGCAGATGGCGGGAATGAGCCGCGCCGAGCGGCTGTCGACACTGTACGCCCCCGTCGTCATTGTCGTCTGTCTGGCGCTGGCCGCCGTGGCGTCCTTCGGGCAGGGCGAGGGCAGGCTCTTTTTGTGGGCGCTGGCCGCCCTTTCCTCGGTCAGCGTGCCCCTGCCGCTGATCTTTGCCTCCACCTCGCCGGCGCGGCGGGTGGGGAAAAAGCTCTTTACCTCGGGCGCGGCCCTTTTGAGCAGCCGGGGAGCCGCCAAGCTGGCGCGCTGCCGGTCCGCCGTGCTGCGCGACGGCGACCTCTTTCCGGCGGGCAGCGTCAAAATCGTCGGCATGAAGCTGGCTTCCAACCGGGGAATGGAGGAGATCATCGGCACGGCGGCCGCCGTCTTTTCCGCCTGCGGAAGCGGCGTGGGCAAGGCCTTTTCCGACTTCGCGCGCCAGCAGTATGTCCCCGTCAAGCGGGCGAAGGACTTTCGCTTTTTTGAAACGGGCGGAATGTCGGCCACCGTCGACGGCCATTATGTGCTGGCGGGCAGCCCGAGCTTCCTTTTGCGCATGGGCGTGCGGGTGACGCTGGGCAGCAAGCTGGCCGACGGGCTGTTTCTCGCCATCGACTCCAATTTTGTCGGTGTTTTCACCGTCAAATACGCCGTGCAGCCGCAGGCCTTTTCCGCCTTCCGCGTTTTGCAGCGGTGCCGGCTGCGGCCGGTGCTGGCCACTTTGCATTTCGGCCTGACGCAGGCACTGGTGGAAAAGCGGTTCGAGCTGCGGACCGACGGGGTGGAATACCCCGAAATCGCGCGCCGCGTCGAGCTGGCCGCGCCGGAGTGCGGCCGCGGGGAAGAGCCGGCCGGCGGGGCGCGCCAGCAGTGCCGCGCCGAGAAAATGGGGGCGGTCATCGGACTTGTAAGCGCCGCTCTGGGCATTCTGACCATGTATTTTCTCGTCGCCGCCTTCAAAGCGTCCAGCGCGACCCCCTACAACGTCATGCTTTATCTGCTGCTGTGGGAGGTTCCGGCGCTGCTTTCAGGGCTGCTTATCACAAAATTTTGATTTTCTATCGAAATCTCCTAAAGAATGTGTTGAACTGGCGAGGGATTTGTTATATAATAACTAAGACGTGGTCGTTTTGCAAGGACTGCGCCTTGGCACCACCGGCCGACTCCGGGATCGCGTGTGGCCTTCCCGGCCGGCGGGAATACTATACCTTGAAGGAGAGAGACGTATATGGCATATCCCATTGACAAAATCCGCAATGTATGTTTGCTGGGACACGGGGGCGACGGCAAGACTTCCCTGGCCGAAAGCCTGCTGTTTTTAACCGGGGGCACCGACCGTTTGGGTAAGGTCGCCGACGGAAATACAATTTGTGATTTCGACCCCGAAGAGGTCAAGCGCCAGTTTTCCATTTCGACGGCGCTGGCTCCCGTCGAGTACAAGGGCCATATCGTCAATGTCATTGACACGCCGGGCTATTTCGACTTCGAAGGCGAGGTTTCGCAGGCGCTGCGCATCGCCGACTGCGGAATCATCGTCGTTTCGGCCAAGAACGGCTGCGCCGTCGGCACCGAAAAGGCGTGGAAGGCCGTGCAGAAGAAAAAGCTGCCCTCCTTCTTCTACATCTCCAAGGTCGACGAAGAGCACGCCAACTTTGACAAGGCCTACGAAAGTCTGCGCGAGGCCTTCGGCAACGCCGTCACCCCGTTTGTCATTCCGCTGTTTGACGAAAACGGCAAGGCGCAGGGCGTCATCAACCTGCTGACCGAAAAGGTCTACAAGGCCGAGGGCAACAAGATCACCGAGCACCCCCTGCCCGAAAACAAAAAGGAAAAGGTCGATCGCCTGCGCGGCGCGCTGATCGAAAGCGTCGCCGAAAGCTCGGAGGAAATGCTGGACAAGTATTTCGCCGGCGAGACCTTCACTGACGAGGAGCTGCGCCAGGGCCTGCGCCAGGGCGTTTTGAAGGGCGAGGTCGTCCCCGTCGTTTGCGGTTCGGCGCTGACCGGCTTCGGCACCATGCAGCTGCTTGAGACCATCGTCAACTTTGCGCCCGCGCCCAACGAGGTGCGCGTCGAGGTGGGCGAGAACGAGGCCGGCGAGGAAGTCGAGGTCAAGTACGATCCCGACGGCAAGCCGATGGCCTTTGTCTTTAAGACCATTGCCGACCAGTACGGCCGCTTCTCCTTCTTCAAGGTCATCTCCGGCAAGGTGACGGCCGATATGACGCTGCAAAACGTCCGCACCGGCGCCAACGAGAAGATGGGCCACATTTACATCGTCAAGGGCAAGAAAAACATCGAGGTCAAGGAAATCGGCTGCGGCGACATCGGCGCCGTTTCCAAGCTGGCCGACACCAAGACGGGCGATACGCTGTGCGCGCCCGGCGTCGGCATCGCGCTCAAGGGCATCGAGTTTGCCGAGCCCTGTTACAGCCAGGTCATCGCGCCCAAGGCCAAGGGCGGCGAGGACAAGATTGCCGCCGGCCTGACCAAGCTGCGCGACGAGGACCCGACCTTTGCCGTCGTCAACAACGCCGAAACCAAGCAGATGATCATTTCGGGCGCCGGCGACATTCATATCGACGTGCTGTGCTCCAAGCTCAAGAGCAAGTTCGGCGTCGAGGTCGAGCTGAGCGATCCCAAGGTCGCTTACCGCGAGACCATCCGCAAGAAGGTCTCCATGATTGAAGGCAACCACAAAAAGCAGTCGGGCGGCCACGGCCAGTACGGCAACGTCAAGATGGACTTTGAGCCCATCGAGGGCGACGGCTTCATCTTTGAAGAAAAGATCTTCGGCGGCAGCGTTCCCAAGAACTTCCACCCCGCCGTTGAAAAGGGCATCCGCGAGGCGATGGAGCACGGCGTTCTGGCCGGATACCCGATGGTCGGCCTCAAGGCCACGCTGATGGACGGCAAGTACCACGACGTCGACTCCAACGAGCTTTCCTTCAAGATGGCGGCCCGCCTGGCCTACAAGGCCGGTATCCCGCAGGCCAACCCCGTCATTTTGGAGCCGGTCTGCTCGATGAAGATTTGCGTTCCCGACAGCAATACGGGCGACGTCATGGGCGACATGAACAAGCGCCGCGGCCGTATTCTGGGCATGGAGCCGCAGGGCGACGGCACGCAGGTTGTCGAAGCCGAGGTTCCGCAGAGCGAAATCGCCGACTACGCCATTTCGCTGCGCTCCATGACGCAGGGCCGAGGCTCCTTCACCTTCCGCTTTGAGCGGTATGAGCAGGTGCCCGCCAACGTACAGGAGAAAATCATCGCCGACGCCAAGTTCGCGGGCGACGACGAGGAATAAAAAAGCAGAAAAACCACCCCCTGTGGGGTGGTTTTTTGCGTTCGGGAAAGGGCGGGGCCGCGGCGCTCTGAATGCCGGTGCGGGCGGGGACGCACACCCGAATCCGCATGTCATGGCCCTGCGCCCGCAGCTCCCCGGCGCGGAAAAGAGAAAGGCGTCCACCACGGGGGTTTCGCAGCTGCCGAGGTTGGAGCGGCAGCGGCAGGCCTCGGTGACCTCGGCGGAACAGGCGGCGGCCATGATGCCGCAAAAGACGGCGTTCCCGGCCGGTGTAGAGGGGTGAGGCGTGTCATGGGGCTTTCCGCCTGAATGGATGTGCGAGTTATGCCGAAAATCGTGCGGATTGTGCGTGAAAGGTGGCCACGGCGGGGGAAATGTGGTAAAATGAACTGAATACCCTGCTTTCCATATACACAAATCCGCCGCGCGGCGCAAGCCCTTTGACGGCCCCGGCGGAAAATCCTGCGCCGCACGGGGAAAGGGAATCGAGGTGAGGCCCGAGAGAAAAAGCCCCGGCCCAAAGCGGGCCGAAAAAATACCATAAGGTAAGGAGACAACGAAATGAAAAGAAGAATGTACCTGCACAGGCCTCTGGCATTTCTGCTGTGTGCCGTTATGGCCTGCTCGCTGATGTCCGTCACCGCTTTTGCCATAAAAGGCCCCGACCCTGTCAGCTGGGGCGCGCCGCACATCTCGGACCTTTATATGGAGGAAAACGTCCAGGGCTATGCGTTCGTTACATTTCGGATGCAGTACTCGGACGGCGCCAGAAAGGCCATAGACTGGTATCGGGAAAACGGCGGGGCGGAAGGCTATATTGTAGGCTCGATCCAGGGCGTCATGGTCGAGTGGTCCGTCGACGGCGGAGCATGGGAAGAACTGTGCGGGATACCTGCCACGGAATACGGCGTGCACGGCTACATGGTGCCGGAAAACCTGTACTGCCACGCATTTCTGAAGGAGAACACGTATGTGGACATGGTCACAAAG